>JAFAUR010000407.1 GCA_019243205.1 Acidobacteriaceae bacterium
GCTTCACGCTCCAACCTTGGTAACTCGTCCCATAAAGCTCGAGCATCAGCTCCCGGTCCTTCTCCGGAACCCGCTTGGGAGAGGCCTTGCCCAGGCGACGATCGACCAGACCCTGCTCGCCCTCCGCCTCATAGCGGTCTCGGTAGCGACGGAAATTGCGCTCCGACATTCCAAGAAGCTCTCCAGCCTCAAGCATCGACAATGAGCCGCTCTCAAAACGGCTCAATACGCCCGAAACTTCTGCATCCGACGTTCCTGTAGCCACGCTGTCCGTCTCATGACCCCGCTCCCTTTGCGGGGGATCAAAACCGGACAACTCGTGTGCTACCTAACCCGGACAACTCGTGTGCTTACGACACTGTCTCACCTGGCACTTTCGGCGGCAGACGCGGGGTGGGATATTGTGCGAGGAACAAGACAATCGCAGCGAGCCGCCCTTGACGTGCATTGACCCTGGTCGAGGAGAAGCATAGCCTCCCTCGACATCATGCGAGCCCCATGGGACTGGCACCAGCCGCCGTCCACGCCCGCTCTTATGTCAGTGCCGCGTGTTGTGAGTTGAGGCAGCGTCTTAAGGCGGGTTTCTCGATCAAAGGACCGGCCATGAGAACCTATACCTACACCACCCTGAGTGATCCGTCGGCGGCTCCTGGCGGGTCCACTTACCCCGCATCGATCAATGACAGGGGCCAAGTCACCGGCTACTACACCAACGGCACCACCGACGTAGGCTTTCTCTACAGCAATGGTACCTGGACCACCCTGAGCGATCCCTCGGCGGGCACTCGCGAAACTATTCCCCGATCCATCAATGACGGGGGCCAAGTTACCGGCGACTACTTTAGCGGCACCGCTTACCTAGGCTTCCTTTACAGCAACGGCGCGTGGACCACCCTGAGCGATCCCTCGGCGGCTTCTGGCACGTCCACTTACCCCGAATCCATCAATGACAGGGGCCAAGTCACCGGCTATTACGACAACGGCACTGCCAACGTGGGCTTCCTCTACAGCAACGGGGCGTGGACAAACCTGATCGATCCCTTGGCGGGTTCTGGCGGGTACACTGTCGCCAACTCTATCAATGATTCAGGCCAAGTCACCGGCTATTACTCCGATGGCACCAATCAGGCAGCCTTCATCTATAGCAACGGCACCTGGACCAACCTGAGCGATCCGTCGGCGGGCGCTGATGGGGTCACTGGGGCCATTTCCATCAATAATTCAGGTCAAATCATTGGCAACTTCAAACCAACGCCAGGTACTACATTCGGCATTACTCAAGGCTTCCTTTACAGCAACGGCACCTGGACCACCCTAAGTGATCCCTCAGCGGCTTCTGGCGGGTACACTGTCGCCACGTCCATCAATAATTCAGGCCAAGTCACCGGCTACTACTGGAACGGCACCGCCGACGTAGGCTTCCTCTACGGGAACGGCACCTGGACCAACCTGACCCCTCCCTCGCTTAGTTCTGGTGGGAACACTTTGACCGCATCCATCAATGACAGGGGCCAAGTCACCGGCGACTACTATAACGGCACCGCCAACGTGGGCTTCATCGTCAACCCTACTGATGTCAATCACAAGCGGGAAGCACCGACACTGACGATCAAGGACCACTCACTTTCGTTACCTGCGGGCGGCGGGACGGCTTTGCTGCCGATCAGTGTATCGGCCTATGATTTCGACGACACAGTGTCGGTCAAGATCAGCGGAGTTCCAGGTTACGACACGCTAACTGCGGGCGATGGGGACGTGGTCGCGAAAAAGGGTGATAGCTACACCTTCACTGCTGCGGACCTTCAAAGCGGGCTGACGCTTCATTCAAGCTTTGAACGAAAATATCATCCAGACCACGACTACCGTGAGCACGACCGCGACGAACGAAAGCACTCCGAGCAGGGGTCCGCGTCAACGCAGAGTAAACTGACCGTGACAGCCTTCAATACGACCCAGGGGGAAAATGCTGTGACCAGCCCCCAGACGATCACTGTAACGAGTGCCGACCGGCTCACGGGGTTACTTCATCAATACGTGGCGGCTGGCTTCAACGACGATCACGCTGGTGTTGGGCAGATCGCTTCGACATCGCAAATCCAAAGCGACCTACACGATCATCTCGCCATCTCCAGTCCTCACCATCGGGGATGGACCATCTAAGGTCCGCCCCGCACCCGGGCTCTCCTCACCCTCAGCGGCCCCTTTTTTAGGTAACAGGGCGCCTCGGTCTGCTGGGTCGATGCTACCGCATGTCATCTGAGGCTTCGGCGGGTCGCTTCGAAACGCGGCTCTGCCGCTGTCACGACGGTGAATTCTTCCTGTCGCGCGCCTCGGGGTCCGCGAGGCTCACCGAGTCATCAAGATATGGCGCGCTCTGTGGATTGTCTGCGCAGCGTTCAATCTCTGCGATGCTAAGGCCGACCCGTCAAAAGGCATCAGAAGAGTTTCTCCCAAAGGCAGGTCCGCGACCTGGACCGAGGGCGACATTGTTCGAGTCGTCAAGGCGGCGTGGCGCAAAGGGTATCGCGGTCTGGCCGTCATTATCGCCGTATCGTGGGATACGGGCTTCAGCCCAGTTGACGCCCAATGCTTATGCGGTGCGGATAGGAGTTCGGAAGGCTTTCGTATCCCCCGCGCCAAGACGGGGAAAGCCGCCATCTGCACAATCGGCACGCGCACGCGCGCTCTCATCGGCGCGTATCTCGCGGGCGGCAAGCATGAAATCCCGAGCGCCAAGCTGTTCCGCAATCGGAGCAACGCGCCTTATTCCAAAGATACACTCGATTGACGGCTTCAGGAAGGTCCGCGACGACGTCTTTTCCGGCGACAGCCGTAAACTCATGGACGTGCGCCGGTCCGTCGCAATTGAGGCGCTCGCTGGCGGCGCGAAGGCAGATCAAATTGGCGGCAAGCTCGCCAACAGCATCGCAACGAATCGGGAGCTTGAGGGAATATATTTACCTCAAGACGGGGCCGTGGTGAGGCTTGTGGAGGAAGCCAGACTTGCTGGGAGGCGGGCTATTCGGGGAACAAAAGTGTAACCGCGCGGACTCGCAGAGTCTGACCGTCCGTGAGGAATTCAGCGCAAACCGTTGAAATACTGGCGCGAGTGACGGGGCTCGAACCCGCGACCTCCGGCGTGACAGGCCGGCGCTCTAACCAACTGAGCTACACCCGCAATGGCATGCGCGTGATAGAAGAGGCTCGGGCACGCGTCAATGCTCGCATGGCTGAGGTTTCGGCTTGGACTGGCCTTGGATCATGGCCAAAAGCCGATCTCTCCGTCGCCACCCTGTCCATATGGGAAAGTGCCTCGCCCGGCAAAAGCAGCGGTGAGGATAAGGCCGCGAGTGAACCTCGCGGTGCCCATCGAGCCTCGGGCTTACCCGCGTCCAACGAACGGCATTTTCGTCGCCATCACGGTAAGGAAGAGCACATTCGCGTCGGGAGGGAGGCTTGCCATGTAAACCACGGCATTCGCGACATTCTCGGCCGCCATCACCGGCTCGACCTTCATCGAGCCATCCGCCTGTGGGACACCCGATTTCATCCGTTCGGTCATCTCGGAGGCCGCGTTGCCGATATCGACCTGCCCGCAGGCGATATCATGGGCTCGCCCATCGAGCGCGGTCGATTTCGTCAATCCGGTGATGGCGTGCTTGGTCGAAGTGTAGGGGGCAGAGTTCGGCCGCGGCGTATGCGCCGAGATCGAGCCGTTATTGATGATGCGGCCACCGCGCGGCGATTGGGCCTTCATGATCTTGATCGCCTCTTGGGTGCACAGAAAGGGGCCCGTGAGATTGGTGTCGACGACCTTCTTCCATTGCTCATAGGTGAGATCCTCCATCGGTACGGGCGGCGCGCCCATGCCGGCATTGTTGAAGAGGACATCGAGTCGCCCGAACACTTCCTTTGTTTTCGCGAAAAGGGCCTGCACCGAACCGTGATCGGTGACATCCGCCGGCACCACGAGGGATTTCCCGCCGAAAGCCTTGCCTTGGGCTTCCGTCGCCTCGAGCGCTTCCTTACGCCGACCTGCGAGCACGACCGTGTAGCCAGCCTTCATCAGCCCGAGCGCCGTCGCCCGGCCGACGCCGCTGCTCGCGCCCGTCACGATCGCGATCTTTTCCTGTGACGCCATGGTCGTGCCTTCCTCAACTGTTCCAAGCCGGCTCTCATTAGAGCATGCCGGCCTCGAATGAAATCGCCATCGCGCACTGAATTTCGGGACAGCGCATCATCGCGCGTTGGAAGAGCGGGCGCGTTCCAAACGTTTGCCGTGGCGAGCTGCCGGCCGCTGCAGGAAGGTGCAATGAGTGGTCAGGCGTCGACGACCTGCGGGATTTTGTCGGCGGGGGGCGTGTTGCGCGAGCGCGCAAGCCGCACGATTCCGTCGATGACGACCATGCCGATGCCGGGGATATCGCCGAGCTCGATCGCCTCGCT
>JAFAUR010000444.1 GCA_019243205.1 Acidobacteriaceae bacterium
CACGCCCATACCGGACATCGCCTTGCCGTTTGCATCGAAGGCCACACCGTCTAACACGCCCTCCTCTTCGAATCGACCGTGTCCTTTGTTGACATAGAGTAATGACGGCGTCTGGTCGCATGCGACATAGATGTCGGGCAGCCCGTCTCCATTGAAGTCACCGGTAAGGACGCCGAGTGAGTAGTGGCCGAAAGGAGACGAGATGCCGGAAGCATCAGAAACGTCCCGGAAGGTGCCGTCTCCGTTATTGCGATAGAGAATGTTCCTGTCAAATGGAAGCCCGCGCGGACCACAATTGACGGCGATTGAGCGGTAGTAACAGTAGGGATTGGCGCCCGGTTGGGGCGTACTCGCGGGATCAAATTTCAAGTAGTTTGCGACGAACAAGTCGAGATGTCCATCGCTTTCGATGTCGACGAATGAGCAACCCGTGTTGTAGCGCTTGCGGTCCTGCGTGAGATGGGCCTGTTCCGTTACGTCTTCGAAGTGTTTGCCTCCGATGTTTCGATACAGATGATTCTGGCCCCAATACGTTACGAAGAGGTCCGTGTAACCATCATTGTCATAGTCGCCCGCACATACTCCTTGGGCCCAACCGGAAGACAAGAGTCCTACGGACGCGGTGACGTCTCGAAACCTGGCCCCGCCTTCGTTGTGATACATACGGTTTGTTCCGCCTTCTCCGGAGAGCACGAACAGATCCAGCAGCCCATCATTGTCGTAATCGATAAAGCCGATACCGCTGCCGGTTGTTTCGATGATGTACTTTTTCGAGTTTTCTCCGCCGTTTGGAAAGACTTGCGTTAAGCCTGCCCGGCGAGCAATGTTTTCAAACCGGGGAGCATAGGGCGAGGAGGGCCAGACAAGCCCCTCGACCAGCACAAGCGCTATGAAAAGCCTCATTCCTGCGGCGGTGGTTTCTCACCAAGTTTCTTAAGGAAATCTGAAAACTCGCCTTCAGGCACCTTTTGCAGGCTATCCAGCTTGATCTTCTCGGCCCGGGCTTTGTCCAACTGGCCTGCATTTCTGAATACAGAAAGCAACGCGTAATGCGCCCCTTCATTGTCGGGATCGATTTCTGTCACGCGAGTCAATACGCTGATTGCATCTGCGTATTGTTTCGCTTGGGCATAATTCTTCCCAAGTGCTATCCAGGCAGCGATAAAGCGCGGAGACAAGTCTACGGCCCGCTTGAAATGCAACCGGGCGTCTACCTGGTTGCCTTGCACTGTGGAAATCTGACCAAGCTGGAATTCCGACGCGCTGTCTTCGGGGCTGATCTTGAGTTCGGCGGTGAACTCGGCCGAAGCCTGTTCCAAGGCAGCGGGCGTGTGGCTTTCAAGCAGCAGCGCTCGTCCGAGCCGGAAATGCAAATCCGGCGCTGTCGGATTCACTTCGATCGCTTTCCGGTATTCCGTTACCGCATCTGCGTAACGGTTTTGGGTTTCGAAGATTTCCGCGGAAAGCTGATGCACGCGATACGAGGATGGAACGCGTTGAAACATCGCGAGCGTCGCGTCATTAAAGGCCTTCATGCTGACTTTAGCCTGCAGATAGAGGAGGTCGGCGTCGTCCGGGTAGCGGCCCTTGAGATTTTGCAGAATCGCCATCGCCTCAGTCGTGTTTCCGCCGGCGCTGTAACACTTGGCGGCAGCCAGCCCCGCCATGCGGTCAAACGGATTTTTAGCTTTTTGGGATTGTGCCGCTAACGTTGGTAACGCGGAGGCACAATCCCCGGATGCCGCTTGAGACAAAGCAAAGAATACTTGGGCGGCAGGATCTCCCTTCTTCGCTGGTTCGCGTAGTTGCGACAGAGCGGATGCGTAACGTCCCTGATTGAACGCTGCAATTCCACTGTCGATCGCATTCTGGCAAAACGAAAACTGCCCTATCGCCAAGAAGACGGGAAGGATAAGGTCAGTGACCCGCATCATCCAACATCAGGTCGTTTCTCTCAAACCGTTTATGCAGGTTGCCTTCGTAGATTCTAAACGCCAGCACTGGAGGAGCGCCGGGCGCCAAAACCGCCGGTGGTGCAACGCGTTCGTCCGGCCTCTCACCGACGCTTACGCAACGCCCCGAGGTCGATACTTGCTGCAGCACATCTTTGACCGCTTTCTGATCCGGAATCAGCAGCGACGAGAGCAACACTCCGATTAACATTTCACCTAGCGGCCCCCAACTGTTCGAGAGCTCTTTTCGCAGTCACGTCGTCAGGTTTACGGTCCAGCAGCTGCTGCATCACCGCTCGTGCCTTTTCGTTATCACCAAGCTGAACGTACGTCCTACCGAGATTCAAGTAGAGTATATCTTCGTCCGGTGCAACCTGGATGCCGTAGCTCCACGCCGCGACCGCATCTTTGATCTTCCCCTGTTTGGAAAACATTACAGCCAAGTTATTGATAGCCTCCGGGTAGCTCCGCCGAAGTGTAATCGCCGTCTCGAAATAGCGTTGAGCTGCATCAAACTGCCCCAACTTCGCGGATGCTAAGCCGACTCCGTTCGCAGCTTCTGCCGATTGCGGATCGAGTTCGAACGCCTTGCGATACTGCGAGGCTGCTTCCGGCAGATCGCTCTTTCTCGCAGCCACATCTCCCAGACCGATGTGAGCCTGAGCGGATGATGGATCGAGTTCTGCAGCCCGCACAAAAAACCGCGCCGCCTCGCTCAGGCGATCTCCTTCCAGGTGAATCTGTCCGACCAGTACAAGCACTCTGGTATTGTTCGGATCCTGTTCGAGCACTCGCAGCAAATACGCTAAAGCCTGTTCCGGAAAGCCCGCCCAGAGGTAAGCGGCCCCGAATTTGAAGAAATCACGCTTCGGTGGCTTTAAAAAGAAGCCCGGAAAAGGTAACGCTAGGCTCGGGGAGTAAGAATCGAGCTTTAAGCGATCAGCATGGACCTGTTCTTTGGAAGGAAGCGCTCCATAGACCTTGACTACCTCGCCGGAACGGTTCAGCAGAAGCGGGAGAGGCGGACTCAAATCGGTGCGCCAATCGAAGAGATATCGACGGTAGATCTCGTATTCGCGCGAACGCTCTTTTATAACGAAGAGCCCGGGTCCCGGTTGGGCAGCAGGCAGAGGAAGAGGCTCGGCAAACCACGTGTCGGCCAGCCGGAGCGTATTATCCCCGATTACCTGCTCCGACGTCCATTGCTGATGCTCTCGAAAAGGCTCGCTTGCGCACTTGTCTGAGCCCTCCTGAATTGAGTAGGTATGGCCCGTTTTCAGGTTTGAAAATTTCTGGACGAGTCCCGAAGGCCAGGTGATCTTTGCCACTCTCGCCGTCAACGCGGACCCGAGCCCGAAACTGATCCGCTTTGTGTGTTGCGAAAGAAAGCCAGTGCCTGCCTCCAGCCATTTCGTTTGCCCGTCCAGTTCGATCTTCGCTCCGATTGCGTCGCGGTTGGATTTTGTGCCCTGAAGGCGGAATGCGATAGATCGATTCTTGCCCGCGCAGTTATTCTGCAAAGTTCGGACTTGTGGCCCTAACCGGCTTTTTAGAATGATGTCCGGCCTGCCGTCTCCGTCGAAATCTAAGACTGCGAACGCACGACTGTCTTCCGCCCAATCCAGGCCGCTGATGCCCGAAAAATCGAAATAGCGGTTCCCGCGCCGGACATGAAACACATTCGGTTCATGCCCGCTCCAGCTGTATTTCTCGCGGACAAACTGGTTGATCGCATTCCAGCCGTTTTCATACGCGGTGGATCGCGTTTGCTCAAGGGGCGACTTTGCCACCACCTGCCGCCAGAAAAAGCTGTTCAGGTCGGCCGGCGACTCATTCGTCAACATCCCGCAAGTGATCAGAATCTCCGGAATGCCGTCGTTGTCGAAATCATGGCCGCCCGAAGACCAGGCCCATCTGCCGAATCCAACATTTTCTCGGGCCGTTACGTCTTCGAACGTGCCCTCGCCCCGGTTGCGGAAAAGCGAGTTCCCCATCGTATGTGCGCGGTAGGCATCCGGAAATTTGCTTGCGGGCTTGAACTCGGGGTCGGCGACTACCCGCTGCCCGGCATCGGTCCACATGTTCGCGACGTACAGGTCCGGTTTGCCATCGTGATCGTAATCGAACCAGGACGCGCTCATCCCGGGTCCGATATCCTCCACTCCGGCGTCGGCGGCGACGTCGTGAAAGCGGCCGTTCGTATTTTTGTAAAGATTTTTCTTGCCGAAGTCGTTCGCCACATACAGATCCGGCCATCCGTCGCCGTTGTAATCGCACCATGCGGGAGCGAAGCTGAATCTGTCGTTGTTATGGTCGATTCCGGTCTCGGCGGTGCAATCTTCGAAGTGACCCGTGCCATCTGCCGCGAGCCGGTTCCTGAATAGAAAATTCGGCGGGCCATTCCGCGCGTCATGGTACGGAACGGCGTACGTGTACTGAGCTTCGCTCTGGAAGTAAACGTAGCAGCACAGATACAGATCTAGCTTCCCGTCGCGGTCGAAATCGGCCGCCGCCATGCCGGTGAATCCGCCCTTCGCCGGCTGAGCGAACTGAAATGCGTCAGCTCGCAGCTGAAAGCGGCCTCCTTCGTTCAGGAACAGCACAGGGCCGGTGCTCCTGAGCACGATGAGGTCCTGATGACCGCTGTTGCGCAAATCGAGGAACAGAGCGCAAGACGTATCGTCAAGCAGGTCCACGCCCCACGTGGCGCTTAGATCCGATGCCCTGCCCGCAACGTCAAATTTCAACAAACGGTTTGGAAGGCCTCCGGGTTGGCAGATATAAACCTCATCTGCGCCGTCATTGTCAATATCGCCGACCGCGATTCCGTTACTTCCGTAGATATCAATGCCGGTTGCAGGATCGAGTCTGGATCGCCAATAAGGAATTCCTCGCCGGAGCTGGTCTCTAAACACCGGCAGTTGTCCGAGCATCTGCTTGGTCACATCGCGAAACCAGGGCTGGCTGGAACTAGCCAGTTGCTCTCGAACAGGCGAGAACTCCGTGATCCGTCCATTGCTCCAGGAAATTCGCCAAAACCCGACGCGATACTCGAGAACTTCCAATCTCTGGCTCGCCACTTCATACCGAACGGTTTCATCCGGCAGAACAAAAAACTGGAAGCGTCTGACGGCTCCAAGCGAATCGATCCATTTGCCCCAGCCTGCGGCTACGTCTCGATCGGCCCGA
>JAFAUR010000789.1 GCA_019243205.1 Acidobacteriaceae bacterium
GCTATGGCAAATGCCGCAGTTGCGCTGGTCCCGCACAGTACGGCCGGGTACTTGCCTCTCTTGCTTGCTGTGCTTGCGATGCCCCTGAGTCTCATCTTTGATCCCGATTCGTTCTACTTCGGTGTCTTGCCGGTCCTGAGCATGGCCGGGAAAGCAATGGGCATCCCGCCGACCGAGGTAGCGCAGGCGGCTCTCCTGGGACTGCATACAACTGGCTTTCCCGTCAGCCCGTTAACTCCCGCCACTTACTTGGTTGTCGGACTGGCGGGCGTCGAATTGCGAGAGCATCAGAAGTTTTCCATTCCCTATTTATTCGCGGCATCGCTGGTCATGACAGCCGCGGCGCTGGCCATCGGCGTTCTTCACTTTTAAGAATGACAGTGTTTGCATCTTTGGAATTGTGTTACGCGGCACCCGCGGCATAGCATGAATCGTGGCCGAGGATGAAGCATGAGACTGATATTGTCGTTGCTCCTCCTCGCCGCGACTACCCCTTGCACTTACTGCGCATCCTGCGAGCAACTCCATGACTTGCTTTTGCCCGGTGCGACGGTGGCAGCGGAAAGCGTTGTCGATGACGACGTCGGCTCGTACTGCCGAGTGTCAATTACATCGAGACCCGTGCCGGATTCGGAAATCCACTCTGAGGTCTGGCTTCCTTGGGCCGAGAAGTGGAACGGGAAATTGCTTGGAACGGGAAACGGAGGCTACTCCAGTCAACTGGACGTTCGAGCGATGCGCGCAGCGCTGTTGCGCGGCTATGTGGTCACGGGTTCGGATACGGGCCATTCGGGAGGTGACCTTAAATTCGGAGTGGGACATCCCGTCAAGATTGACGATTGGGCTTACCGGGCCATCCATGTAATGACGCAAACCGCGAAACTCGTGGTGCGCAGTTACTACGGACGTCTTCCTGAGCACGCTTACTTCTCGGGCTGCTCAACAGGCGGTCAGCAGGCCTTGTCTGAAGCGCAGCGCTACCCAGATGATTACGACGGCATTGTGGCAGGCGATCCAGGCAATGATCGTATCCACTTGAACGCCGGCTTCCTCTGGTCCTGGCGAGCGCTGCATGACGAACCCGGTGCCGATCTGAGCCCTGCGAAGTTGTCACTGCTGTACAACGCCGTCATGCGCTCGTGCGATGCCCTCGACGGAGTGAAGGACGGCATCATCACTGATCCGACACGCTGTCATTTCGATCCGGGAGGGTTGCTTTGTAAAGATACGGACCTGAACTCTTGCCTAACCGCGGCGCAGGTCCAAGCCGTGCGCAAAATCTACGCCGGCGCGCGCGATTCTCGAACAGGCGAACAAATCTTCCCCGGATGGGTTCGTGGCAGCGAATCCCTGCCGGACGGCAGCGGCAGTTGGGCCGGATACTTTGCCGGCAAGCCGGAACCGGCGAGAGTAGATTTCTGGCGTTACTGGATATTCGATGATCCGCATTGGGAGCCGAAGACCTTTGACTTCGATCGCGATATCGCCTTCGCCGATGCGGCGTTGCCGCACGTTTCAGCTGTGGATCCCGATCTCACCGCTTTCAAGCGGCACGGCGGAAAGTTGCTCATTTATCAGGGTTGGGCTGACCCCGTTGTGCCTCCTGAGAATACCGTTCAGTATTACGGCTCCGTAGAGCGTCACATGGGAACAAACATGGCGGACTCGTTCGCGGTTCTGTTCATGATCCCGGGGATGGGGCATTGCGGAGGCGGCCCCGGCCCAAGTAAGTTCGACTCACTCGAACAGATCGACAACTGGGTCACCACAAACACAGCGCCACAGCGCATAGTCGCTGAGCATTTGGATAAGGCTGGCTCAATCGATCGGACGCGGCCGATTTGCCGCTATCCCCAGCAACCGGTTTATAAAGGCTCCGGCAGTACGGACGACGCGGCTAACTTTGTTTGCCGCCGCCCGCTTCGCCCAAGTTATTAGCAAAGTAAGACCACACAGAAGGAAGCTTATAAATGCACTTGAAATCGATACTCTTGGCCACAGGGCTCTTGGCCGGCGTGACAACTCCCGGCACACTGCTTGCCCAAAATAGCGACTCGGATCTGCCTCCGGTCATCGACGTGCACGTGCACGCGA
>JAFAUR010000790.1 GCA_019243205.1 Acidobacteriaceae bacterium
TGACAATCACGGGCTTTCCAGCGTACACGCAGGCCGGCATGATTCTTGGAACCGCGGCTTATATGTCTCCAGAGCAGGCACGCGGCAAACCGGTTGACAAACGCGCCGACATCTGGGCGTTCGGCTGCGTTCTGTACGAATGTCTCAGCGGCAAAATGGCGGTTTCCGGCGAGACAGTAACCGATACGCTGGCCGCCATCGTCAAAGCCGAGCCCGATTGGTGTGCCTTGCCTCAGGCAGCGGGTCCCCGCGTGCGCGAATTGCTGCGCCGCTGCCTGCAGAAAGATCCTTGTTTACGGCTGCGTGATATCGGTGATGCCAGAATCCTCATCAGCGAAGCGCTGGTTGACGACTCGGCGCCGGCTATGCCCGCGAGCGTGCGTCCCGTGCGGAGTCCGCGGGTGGCCCCCCGAGTGGCATGGATCGCCGCGGGCGTCTGCGCTCTTGCGGCCTTCATCCTTGCGCTGCTTGTCTTACGCGGCGGCAGCGCATCCGAACCGGAGCTGCGGCTCGATATCGCTACGCCGCCGACCATATCGCCTGCCTCTTTTGCGCTCTCGCCCGACGGGCGGCGAATCGCATACGTCGCCACTGTGGACGGCATTTCACGCTTGTGGGTGCGCGCATTCAACTCTACCAGTGCGAAGCCGGTTCCGGGCACGGAAGACGCGCGCAATCCGCTCTGGTCGCCGGACGGAAACTCACTCGGCTTCCTCGTGCGGGACGAGCTGCAGCGAGTTCCACTCGCGGGCGGCAACCCACAGATCGTGGTGCCGGCAATTGCCCCGCTTGGAACGCAGGCAACGTGGGGCGCCAACAAGACTTTCCTCGCTGCCGACTACCACAAGTTCACCGCGGTCACGTTCGAGGGCGACAAGGTCGTGCCGCGGTCCTTATTGACTTCGAAGCAGATGGCTTATCGCGCTCCGCGCTTCCTTCCGGGCGGGAAGGAATTCCTGTTTCTGGCGGACGGCGTGGATTCCGGAATCTGGCTGGGCTCACTGGCCGGAACGCCGCCGCGCCGGATCTCGACGATTTCGCCCGAGACCGATTCGGCCGCGGAATATCGGAAGGGCGGATGGCTGGTACGCGTGCGCGAGAACGCTTTAGTTGCGCAGCGATTCGATAGCAGCCATGCCGAATTGAGCGGGGAACCGGTCACGCTTGCTGCCGGTGTTGGGGTCAATCCTGACACCACGGCCGGAGCGTTCTCTGTTTCCGAATCGGGCGCGATAGCCTGGCGCACGGGCGCAAGCATGCGACGGCAGTTGATGTGGTTCGATCGCAGCGGCCACGAACTAGGCACATTCGGGCCCGCTGACCCGCTCGTTTACAATCCCGAGATCTCGCCCGATGGACAGCGTGTGGCGCTGGTGCGCGGCCGCGTCGATCTTTCCGACATCTGGATTCAGGAAGGTACGCACAGCAGCCGATTTACCACCAATCTCGCTGATCAGGGGATCTGGTCGCCCAATGGCAAGGACATTGTTTTTGCGTCGCAACGCGGCGTCTGGTACGACCTGTATCGCAAGCCCGCCGACGGTGTGGGTCCCGAAATGCCCCTCTTGCGGTCCGACGTGGTCAAGTTTCCGTGCTCCTGGTCTCCCGACGGACGATTCATTATTTACTTCACGAACGAAAACCGGGGCGACTTGATGGTGCTGCCGCTGGACGGGGATCGCAAGCCGTTCCCGTTCCTGAGCACGCCATTCGCCGAGTGGGCAGCGGTTTTTTCGCCGGATGGAAAATGGGTGGCCTACCAGTCCGATGAGTCTGGACGGTTCGAGATCTACGTGAGGCCGTTTCCAGCACCAGGTCCTGCACGATTGGTGTCGACGGCGGGCGGCAGTTGGGCACGCTGGCGCCGCGACGGAAAGGAACTGTACTTCCTTGCGCCCGATTCCACTCTGATGGCAGCCGCGGTCGCGGTGCGCGGTTCGAATCTGGAAACCGGCGCGCCACAGCCGCTGTTCCGGACGCATGCAGTCTATTTTCCGGTGATGCCGCAGTATGACGTCTCGCGCGACGGCCGCTTTCTGATCGTCACCGAATTGGAAAGCGCGCCCGCAGAACCAATCCATGTTCTTCTCAATTGGAAACCGCCCTCAAAATAGACTCGGCCACTCAACGGGAGTCGTTCTAATGGTGTGGTGATCTCTGCGACTATGAACTTATTGGGTATTGATAGGCATCGTTGCGGCTCAGACGCTGCACCGGTGTCCGCCCTGCCGCGGCGGGTAAATTCACCCACCAGATTGCAAATTGCTTGACGCCTGAATTCTTCGCGTACTGACCAATTGCTGGCTTCCAGGGTCGAATCGGGGTGCCTGCGGTAAGCATCGCGCATGGCGCGATATTCGGCTCGGCGGACGCCTTGCGGATTGCCTGCCGGATGAACTCGGATCTTTTCCGCTTGTCCGGCGCTGCTACGCGGTTGAGCGCCACCAGCGTCTTTTCGTCGAGCTGGATCAACACTGACTTCATCCACTTGGACTACATAGACCGCGCATGTCATGACAGTGCTTGGGGTCGGTTTCGCTCCGCGGGCGATCCTTCCTCGTCGCCCGCGGAATGCTGCTCTTCATGGGGTTTCCACCTGGATTGTTAGCGCGGCGCCAATTTGATCGAGACCATCGAAGCGACGCCCAGGGTGTGGTGCAGGTTCTTTTCGATTGAGCGTTGGCTAAGGGAATACGCCGTCATGCTCTGGGGCGGGCCGATCTTGGCCAGTACGCATTCCTTGCCGTAGCAAGCAAACGTAAGGTGAGGTCGGTCCGGTGAGCCTTTCTCGGGAATACCCGCTATAACGAAGGCTGTAATACCGTCCGCGTTGCGTATTGCGAACGACGAGCCGCTAGCGGCGGATTGCGTCAGTTCATAGCGTCTCGCGGGCATCACCTTCTTACCGGCAATGAGCGCGAACGGGATATTTGCGGCCATCCGATGATCTTGCGCGGGGAGCTGAGGAACGAATGGTCCAGCGATTCCCGCTGCCACCAAAATACTTGTCAACATGCGTTCATGTTCAATTTCCTTTGCTTTTCTTCTGAGAGTTCGGTTTGATTTCCTCTCTCATCCAACACGACGGGAAAGTGGGCGAAAAACTCTAACCACGCGCGCAAATTTTTTTGCACAATGTAAGGGCGCTATCAGTTATGATCGACACGTCTGCCTCGAATGTGACCGGGCTGCTGCGCGCTTGGACCTACGGCGACAAAGACGCCCATGACCTATGAGTGAGGCTCTTTGGAAGCGCGTCGAGGATCTGTATCACGCAGCTTTGGAGTATTCACCGGCGGAACGGGACGCATTTCTCTCCTCCACTTGCGGCGACGATCTGGAGTTGCGGCGGGAAGTGGATTCGCTGCTCAGTCACGGTGAGGACGCCAAGAGCCTGTTTGAAAAGCCAGCGTGGGACGGCGTCTTGGAGATTCCGCCGTCTTCTGCCAAATCGAGCGCTCCGCTCAGCCCAGGAGCACTACTGGGGTCTTACCGAATTG
Organism: Acidobacteriaceae bacterium; assembly: GCA_019243205.1. Classification (GTDB taxonomy): domain Bacteria; phylum Acidobacteriota; class Terriglobia; order Bryobacterales; family Bryobacteraceae; genus Bog-105. The sequence continues at coordinate 3,501 of JAFAUR010000790.1, forward strand.
AAAAGCTCATTGGCGCGGGCGGTATGGGGGAAGTCTTCAAAGCTCTGGATACACGTCTGCGCCGCGAGGTTGCAATCAAGGCATTGCCGGATGGATTGATTAACGCCGGGGACTCGCTGGCACGATTTCAGCGTGAAGCACGAATCCTGGGCTCACTGAACCATCCCAACGTCGCTGCGATCTTCGGACTCGAAGAACTCAACGGCAATCGATACCTTGTGCTGGAATATGTGCCGGGAGAAACGCTGGCGGAGCGGATTCACCGCGGCCCGCTTGGCGTT
>JAFAUR010000805.1 GCA_019243205.1 Acidobacteriaceae bacterium
TTGCCTACCGAAGCTCACTCTGTTCGATCCCTTTCACCTTTTGCAGGCGCCGGACGTGTCGTTCTTCTCCACTGAATTTCGCGTTCAGGAATGCTTCGGCTACATCTTGCGCCATCATCGGACCGATGATGCGGGAGCCGAGTACCAGAACGTTCATATCGTCGTGCTCCACACCCTGGTGAGCCGAATAGTGGTCGTGGCACAGACCGGCGCGAATGCCCTTGAATTTATTGGCAGCGACCGAAACTCCCACCCCGCTTCCGCAAACCAGAATTCCTCGATCCGAGGCGCCTGACAGGACGTCCTGCGCGACCAGAATCGCGTAATCGGGATAGTCGTCGGGCTTGCCTGGTTCAAAGGTCCCGACATCGTGAACGGTGTGACCGAGCTTCTTCACTTGCTCGATCAACATACTCTTCATTTCATAGCCAGCGTGATCTGCTCCAATTGAGATTTTCATTGTCTTTGAGGCCGTTCGGTTAGATGCGCTATCCAAACCCGCATGGTTCGCACAACTTGCTATGCCAACCGTTCTTCGCTTTAAGCACGCCTGAATACCAGAGTTGCGTTCAGCCCGCCGAAGGCGAAGGTGTTTGATATAGCCATTTCGAGTTTGGCCGCCCGGGCTCGATTGGGAACAATGTCGAGATTGCAGGCAGGGTCCGGCGTCGTGTAATTCACTGTCGGAGGAACTACGCCACACTTTAGCGTGAGCAGTGTTGCGATGGCTTCCACAGCACCGGCGGCCCCGAGCGTGTGGCCGTGCATCGATTTGGTGGAGCTGACGAGAAGGCGGTCGGCGTGCGCACCAAAGATCTGACGGATGGCTTCCGTTTCGGTGATGTCGTTGGCCTGAGTCCCGGTTCCATGTGCGTTTACGTAGCCGATCTGTTCGGGCTGAACGCAGGCATCGAGCAATGCCCACTGCATCGCCTTCGCCGGACCGTCGACGCAAGGCTGGGTAATGTGATGAGCGTCTGAACTCATCCCGAAACCTGTGATCTCTCCTAAAATTTCGGCGCCCCTTGCCTTCGCGTACTCCCAGTTTTCGAGTACAAGCATACCTGCACCCTCGCCGAGTGACAACCCGCGCCGGTCCGCTGAAAAAGGCCGGCAAACCTCGGGTGAAACCACACGCATGGCCTCCCAGGCGCGCAAGAGTCCCTCGGCGAATACCGCCTCACTCCCGCCCGCGATCGCTGCGGTGACTTGCCCGCTGCGAACCATCCAAAAGGCCTGTCCGAGCGCGTGATTCGAGGATGAGCACGCTGTCGAGACTGTATACGCGGGCCCCGTGACCCCAAATTCAAGCGAAATACGGCTAGCGCCGGCGTTGGACATAGTGCGAGGTATCGTCAGCGGAGCGACCCTCGGATTGTTCTCCTTGTACAGGCGCCGGTAACCTTCTTCTTCCGAAAACTGCCCGCCTACTCCACTACCAGTGATGACGGCAACCCGGTCCCGCAGATCTTCGTGGAAGCAGATCCCGCTTTGCGCTACCGCCTCACGCGCCGCCACCGCTGCGAGTTGCGCGAAACGCTCAAGCATGACCAGGTCCTTTTCCGAAAAGTGGGAACCGGGATCAAAGTCCCAGGCCTGTGCTCCGAACTGAAATTTATACGGAGGATCTCCTGGATCCTGAAGCGGCAGCACGCGGCATTCGCCGGCAACCAACCGGCGCCAGCTTACTTCAACGGTGTTGCCCAAAGCGCAGACCAGCCCAAGGCCAGTGACGGCGACCCGGTTCACGCCACACCCGGTGGGACGGCCTGCTTCTCTTCCACTAGTTTTTTAACGCCTTCGACAGTCTGGCGCACTGAGCGCAGGTTCTGAACGCCTTCATCGGGAATGTTGATTCCGAACTCGTTTTCCAGGGCGAATATGATGTTGATGCCGTCAAGGGAATCAATTTTCAGTTCTTCGAAGGTACTGTCAAGTTGTACTTGTTCGGCTGGTATGCGCTGGGTATGTGCAATCACCTGAATGACTCGTGCGCTCAGATCAACCGGTTCCCGCTGTTCCGACATGTTTACGCACTCATCATAACTCTCGAAATGCTGGTCCCTACTGTTGAAGCCAACAAGGTCTGATTGAGACGCCAAAGTCTCTCGACCTGTTTTAACTGCCGGGTCGAACGTTCGACAAAATCGGTCCTTGCCGCCGGGGATTTATCTAGCAGCGACGATTTCAGCGTAGAGCGGATAGTGATCGGAGCCCCGGAAGTCTTTACGGACAACGCCGTCTTCGACTTTAATCGCACCCCGGGCGAAGATCCAGTCGAGGGTCATGGCGACCTTATGCGTTCGCTCGATACGTTCGCCGGTTGCGCTTTGAAACCCCTCATGCTCCAGCTTGTGGAGGAACACGGATGGTAAGTATTTGGTGTTGAGATCGCCGCCGATGATGATGGCGGTGCCCGCCGGATAACGATTCAGGTCAGCCGTGATCTCATCCAGTTGCTCACTCTGAATGCGGCCGTAGCTGCGGCTTTCGAGATGAGCGTTGTAGACAACAAGCGGACGACGGCAGAACTCGAGTTCAGTGATGAGGGCCATGCGATTACCCAGCCGCCGTTGCAGGAGCGGCATGGAGGACGGAATCCAACGATGAGGCTGCCAGAAGCCGGACTGATGCTGGAAGCGAAGAATGCGGGAGTGACGGATGGGAAGGCGAGTAAGGGTGGCCTGCCCGATGTAAGCGGGTTGCCCGTGTTCCTGGCTTAGCTCCTCGAACTCAATTCCGAAGGACACGTTCATGTGAAGACGCTTCGACAGCTCGGCCGCGACGTCGATGTTGTGGGCCCGCGTGGTATTTGAGTCGACTTCCTGGAGCAGGCAGAGGTCAGCGGGATTCTTTTGAAGCTCGGCGCTGATGGTTTCGAATTCGGTACCGCGATCGATGTTCCAGCTGATGACCCGCGCAGTGTTGATATTGGTGAGAACGGGCTCGGAGTTGATCTCGCGAGGTTCACTGAACGCCGCCCCGAGAGGAACCGGTGCAGCCGACCTCGGCTGCACCTCAAAAGCGAACGCACCCAGAAGCGTGGCGGCACTAACCAGCACTAAAACTCGCCGCCTCCGCATAGAGTTAACCGTGATAGGAGACTCGCCAGATGGACTTCGAGCCGTCGTCAGTAACCATCAGCGAACCGTCGGAAGCGACGGCAACACCGACAGGTCGGCCCCATACGTGTCCGTCCGCGGTTACGAAGCCGGTCAGGAAGTCTTCATATTCGCCCTTCGCTTTGCCATCTTCAAGCGGGACACGGATGACTTCATAGCCGGCGCGATTGGATTTGTTCCAGGAGCCGTGCTCGGCAGCGAAGATGTCACCGCGGTATTGGGTCGGGAACTGGTTGCCTTCGTAGAAGGTCAGCTCAAGAGACGCATTGTGCGGCTGCAGCAGAACGTCAGGAACAATGACTTTCTCTGCCAGTTCCGGATGTTTTCCTTCGAGCCGCGGATCCTGATGGTTGCCCATGTAGTACCACGGCCAGCCGTAAAACCCGCCTTCTTTAACGGAGGTGATGTAGTCGGGAACGAGATTGTCGCCGAGCATGTCGCGCTCATTCACCGAGCACCAAAGCTGCCCGGTGTCTGGATTCACAGCGATTCCAACCGGATTGCGAATGCCCCAAGCGTAGACCTTGATAAATTTTCCATCTGGAGTGTATTCCAATATATCGGCGCGATGGTGTTCGGCCGGATGGGTGTCCGGGTCATCGACGTTCGAAGCCGAACCGACCGAGACGAAGAGCGTTGTTCCATCGGGGGAAAATGCCAGGTCGCGAGTCCAGTGCCCGCCGCCGGCCGGAAGCTTCTCAATAATCGTCTGCCTGTCGCCGCTGGCTTTCAGGTCTCCATTCTTATAAGGGAAGCGCACAACCGAGTTGGTATTCGCGACATAAATCCATTGCGGGTTGTCGCCAAGGGGATAAAACGCTATGCCGAACGGATCAC
>JAFAUR010000961.1 GCA_019243205.1 Acidobacteriaceae bacterium
CAACGGACAGGGTTCGCGTTGGTATCAGGCGGCCATGCGTCAGAGGGCGGGGCGGATCACTGCCGCGGGCATGCCAAAGGACGTCACCTTCGAGCGAGTAAATGGGCCGATCAACGATGTCATCGACGATGCCTATCGAGCCAAGTACGGTGGCAGCCCGTATCTGAATCCGATGATCAGCGCACGGGCGCGCGCGGCTACCGTCAAGATCGTGCCGCGGGAAAGCAAACACGAGAGTCTTGAGTCATAACGGGACGATGAAGGTCGGAGCTTTTCTGGCGACTGTTTTCCTTGCGGCGCAAACCGAGCACATCACTCCCTTCACCGGCACCTGGAAGCTGAACGTGGCGAAATCCAGTTTCGATCCGGGGCCCCCGCCGGAGAGCTTTACCATCACGTTTACACGTGACGGTACGCGCCATATAAATTTGATTGGAGCCGACGGACAGACTCGCCAGGTATCGTTGCCCTGGTCGGATGGGAAAGAAGTCCCCGTGACCGGAATGGAGAATACCACGGCAAGCTCAACAATTCTAGGCACCAGATTCCACGATATCTGGAAACAGAACGGAAAGATGATTGAGGATGTTCGTGGTGTCCTGTCCCCGAACGGAAGAACTTTAACGATAGCCGTTCAGGGCAAAACTGGGCAGCATGGCTTTCACAACCATTTGATTTTCGATAACAATAATTAAGCACGGGCAATACGCTTCCGAGCCTGGGTTCCCTCAACCGCAATCCGATCCAGATCAGCACCCCACAATAGACCGGGAACAACCACCTGCTTTGGCTTAGCAAATTTGCCGATAACCCCGGGTACCATGAAACGCAGCGATCAACCCGCTATGCTCCATCCAATCCGAATTTGCCTCACCTGTCCTCCCGTAATTCAGTCGAACGGCGCCGCCGAAGATCGACAAAGAAACGGCTTACCCGCGGGGCTGCCGCGTCTGTCTTCAAAGCTCGCTGCAGTAAATGCACTGCAAGGCAGATCTGCGCCCCAGCACCGTAGCGCGCTCGCAAATTATGCGATATCTATAAGTCTTATGTCTGCACCACAGATTCAGGACTGGCACAAGCGTCTGTTAATCGGACTGTCAAATTTTCAAAAGAACGTTTACCCTCAAAAACAAGCCGAGTACCAGCGACTGGTTCGCGAAGGTCAACGGCCGCACACGCTGTTCATCACTTGCGCCGACTCGCGCATCGATCCTGAGCTTTTGACCCAATCCGGGCCAGGCGAGATCTTCGTGTCGAGGAACATCGGTAATCTTGTCCCTGCGTACGGTGAGCTGGTAGGAGGAGTCTCGGCCCTGGTCGAGTATTCTGTTGCGGCTTTGCAAGTGGACCAGGTGGTTGTGTGTGGTCACACCGACTGTGGAGCAATGAAAGCGTTGGTGCATCCTGAACACGTCGAGAAACTGCCCACGGTCAAGCGGTGGCTTCGTAATGCCGAGGCGGCTCTGAGCACCGTGCAGGCTCGTGGCAAGACGAACGACGAGGCCTCGACGCTCGAAGAACTCATCGAAGAAAATGTCTTGCTGCAGATGAGTCATCTCCGGACGCATCCCACGATCGCGGGACGACTGGCGCAAAAATCGCTGGCGATTTACGGCTGGGTCTACGACATCGGGCACGGCCAAGTGAGGATGTTCGACGATCAGCAACAGAGGTTCCTGACATTCGACGGTTCGGATCCCGAACTGCAGGCGAGCTCAGGAATCTCGTAGTGCTCATTGGGGCGGGCATAAGCCTGAGCAGAGTCCTGCGGGACGTCGCCCGGGGCGCACTGGTCATGCTGTTGTTCGATACTGTAGTCGCGATCGCGTACGTGAAATTCGGTTGGGGCTGGCTTGCCCTGCCCCACATTCCATTGGCGATTTTCGGGGGCGTGATCGGGGCGATCGTGGGCTTCAGGAATAACAGTGCCTATGCGCGCTGGTGGGAGGCGCGAACCTTGTGGGGTCAAATTGTGAATCAATCCCGCAGTCTCGCGCGCCAGACGCTATCGATGGTCGAGGATTGCAAAAGCTGCGACCCTTCACAAAGGATCCGGATTCAACGGCAGATCATCTTCCTGCAAATTGCGTATGTCCACGCTTTACGTTGCCAACTGCGCGGTTTGCCTCCTTGGGAAGATCTGGAGCGGCTTCTAGATTCCGAAACGGTAGGGAGGTTCCGGAGTTGCAGAAACGTAGCGGTTTGCATTCAGAAGGAGATCGCGTCGCTTGTGGCGGAATGCTTCAATCAGGGCTGGATCGACAACCTCCGTTGGAGCGCAATGGACCGAACCTTGTCCGAACTGATGAACGCTCAGGGTGGAGCGGAACGGATCAAGAACACCCCAATGCCGAAGCACTATGATGTCTTCCCTCAACTGTTTGTCAGTGTTTACTGTGTCCTTTTGCCGCTAGGAATGGTGCAGAGTTTGGAGCTGTTCACGCCACTTGGATCGAGTTTGGTCGGGGTGATCTTCATGGCCCTCGATGAGATTGGCCGCGATCTTGAAAACCCGTTTGACAACGGAGTGCATGATGTCGCGCTGAACGCGATCACACGCACCATCGAAATTGATCTTAAGCAACTGGTTGGGGAGGCCAATCTGCCGCAACCCGAGAAGGTAGTGAACGGAGTGCTTTGGTAAGTGCCTCTTCAGGTTCCGACCGAGTAACCGACGAATTGCTGCAACATGACATTGCCCTTGTAATTCATTTCTTCGTGGATGCCCAGCGACGTTGAATAGTAAGTTGCGGCGGTAGTCTGCTTCAGTTGTCCAAAAAACTTCTCCGCATCGGTCTTGGGAGTGAACTCGTTTTTGGCCATTTCGGTGAGAACCTCGACCTGCTGACGCTTACTGGCCTTGAGGAACGGCGCGCGGTTTTTTTCACGCGAGAGATCGTTCACCAGGGCGAGGCCCTTTCGCCAGCTGGTTTTCGTTTCCGCATCGAACGCTTCAGCGACGGTTTTATCTATATAACGAGCCACCGCGGCCTCGCGCGCTCCCGGTGAGTGTTCATCGGTCGGAATAATGAGGTCGGTGAGTGCATCGAGCAGTTGGAACTCCTCCCTGGTGAAGAAAAGCGGAGCGCCTGGATCTGCCGCAGGTAATTGAAGTGTTGTGAAGGCGAGGACCGTTGCTCCCCGCAGAAGGTCGCGGCGCGTTAATGAGCTGTCCATCAGATTTCTCCCTTTTTCATCCGGTCCGCGAGGTAATCACACGATCGCCAACAGAGCGCCATGATCGTCCAAGTCGGATTCTGTGCCGATGCCGAGACGTGCGTACTGCCATCGACAACGTACAAGTTCTTTACGTCGTGAGCTTGCTGGAACTGGTTGACAACGGAAGTTTTTGGGTCGTTGCCCATACGGGAGGTGCCAAGCTCATGAATGGACCAGCCCTCCGGCAACGCGGTTTTGCTGCTTGCGGTAATCTCGAACCCGGCCGCTTCGAACATCTCGCGCGCGGTAACGTGCATATCCTCCACCATCTTCATTTCGTTTTCTCCGAATTTGTAGTTGAAACGGAGGACAGGAATACCCCACGCATCCTTCACCTCGGGGTCAATACTCATTGAGTTTTCATAGCGCGGTAGAACTTCGCCAAACGCGCCCATGCTGATCATGGCGCCCGCGTAGTCTCGGACTCTGCGCTTATATTCTTCGCCAAACCCCGGCGTAGTGAACGCCGTACCCGGGATCATGGTTGTTCCAGAGCCGCCTTCAAAGCCGTAACCGCGTACGAAGTCAGACCGTTTCTCTTTCAGGTTTCGGAAGCGTGGGATGTAGAAGCCTCCGGGGCGGCCATCATCAAGGGTCCGGGGCTTGCCCACCAGATCCTTCCAGAAACCATCGACCGATGGCCCCATGATGTGCTCACAGAAGTTATGGCCGACGTGACCGCTGGAATTGGCGAGTCCGTTCGGATATTTTTCCGATTTCGAGAGCAGGAGGAGGCGAGCCGACTCCAGAGTGGAGGCCGCGAGGATCACGACCTTGGCCTTTACTTTATAGCTTCGGCGGGTTTCGCTGTCGAGAAAGTTGACACCATCCGCCCTGCCCGTGTCCTTATCGATGGTCACTTCGTAAACTGTGGAGTTCGGGCGCATTGTGAGATTGCCTGTATCCATGGCTGGACGAATCAGTCCGGTTGGGGAATCGAAGGCAGCGTGTATATCGCAGCCGCCGACGTGCCGATCACAAGCGCCGCGGCCATAGCAGCGACTGCGATACTTGTTGTGCTTCAACCCGTCGGTGGTCACGCCTGCGCGGTACGGAGTCAGCACACGATCCATGCCGCTGAGGGTTTCCCGCAGGTGCAGTTCAGCAGCGTTCAGTTTGAGAGGACGTTGAAAAATCCCGTCCGGCAACTGCGGCAAATTTTCGACCACGCCCGAAACGCCGAGATACCGGTCAACACGGTCATAGTAGGGAGCGATATCTGCGTACGAGATGGGCCAATCTTCACCGTAACCATCATGCGTGGCCGCTTTGAAATCATAATCGGACAAGCGCAGTGCAAGCCGCCCCCAAATGTTGGTCTTGCCTCCAACGGCACGAGACCGAACCCAGGCGTATTTGGTTCCGGTATATGGATTCTGCTTTTCGTCCACGACGAGAGTCTTGCTGTAGTCAGAACCGCCCCATTCCTGCACATAGGAAGTGACTTTCGTATACGGGCTGTTCTGCGCGTACGGGGGATTTCGGAATGTGTACTCGTTGCGTGAGAGCGCGTGATAGTCAGGCGGCATTTTGCCGCGATATGGATGGTTATAGGGCCATTCCATTGAATGGAGGAGCGTGGTGGTGTCCTGATATTTCCCGGCCTCGAGCAGGAGCACCTTCATGCCTTGGGACGTGAGGACATGGGCGGCCATGCCACCGGCCGCTCCTGAGCCAACGATCACCGCATCATAAGTGGTTTGGAGATCTACGTCGGTGTTGTTTGTGAGCGGAATTTGAACCAGCATTTCGAACCGCTTCGATTGTATATAACCACGGAACTGGCATACCTCAATCCATCGCAGATTTTCGAGCATTGGTTGAGGGGCAGACTGTCTCGAAGTTCCTGCGCACTATCGCTGATTCGCCTGCATTTTCATCATTACATCCCGATTCAGCGCCTTACTGATGGCACGCGCGTCTCGGGGGGCCATTTCGTTGACCTCCGCGCTGCTGCCCGTTCCTTCTCTGCCGTTTCCGTCTACGCCGGCGGTCAGCTCGGCATTCAGATCAGAGGCAAGGCCGCTTCACTCGAACGTTTCGGGTAGATCCGTCCTTCTTCTCTGTGCTGAGTGTACCGGCATTGACTGGGCGATTACCGAGCGCAGATGATGCCGACGGGGCACAGACAGCGGTCGTGACTTCGTCGTTTGCGCTTGCAAACTGGAACAGTACCGAACCCGGCGGCACGCTGGACGTGGAGAATCGCCGGTACACAGTGATCGGAATCGTGAATGACACGTATGCGTTTCCGGAGGACGCCGCGGTGTGGATCACCGGCCCCACCAACGGAAAATCGGAACCATACGGCCTTCAACTACCGGGCAATAGCTCGCCTGAAGCCCGGAGTCTCGCTTGCGCAAGCCAACGCAGAACTTGGCCGAATACGCGAGCAGGACAAACGTTTTCGCAAAATTTCGTTGCAGGACGATGTGGCTGGCCCGGCAAGGACGACGCTGCTGTTTTTGCCACCGCATTGGGCGGTCGCTGCGCTTTCAGCGCAGGCTCCCAAGCCTTTGTTTGCATTTCGCGAGCGCGGTTTACAGTCGAAATTGGTGGCGCAAGAAGTCAGTAGTGATCTTTTTATCGGACCCACCGCCGATATCCGATCGCGGCGGCGAACCTCACCTACTCCTTCAAGCGCGGCCTACCGAGCGCCTCCCGAAATCCGCGGCGCTGCTCGAAAGCGGCTGCAGATCGAAGGTCTTCTCGACCACCGACTCGATTTTCTTTCGCGAGTAAAAATCGGGAAATACCGGCCGCGTGCCCAGAGCGGATACAGGTCGCGATAATGTGGATCGTCGACATCGCCCGATGCCATCGACTCCCAGCCGCCGGTATACCTACTGCAACGGGTTGTCGGGATTCGTGTCGTATACATACAGGTCCTCGCTGTCGGTGCCGAACACGGTGAGCCCCCAAGCCCCCTGGTCGTTATGCCCGATCGATACGCCCGGGAGAGCAGGCTCGCCGCCTCCAATCACGTTCCATCCTGGCGCAACCAGGTGGACCCAGTACCGCAGCGAGGGGACGTCCAGCTGGCGATGGGGATCGTTCATCATCATTGGATGCCCGCTGGCGGTAAGCTTCCCGCTTACGACCCAGTTGTTGCTACCCATGTTCTGGCGGCGCTGGCTGAGTTCGACAGCCCAGGGATATTCCGTTGACTCGCCGAGTACGGCGACCGCCTGGTCCCGATCTTTCGTGTTCTTCCGGTACTCCGCCGTGAGGTCCTCCGCCGTAAAGCGAACAGGCATCCGGAAAGCGGAATAGAGTCCCAGCACTTCGCGTGAAAGTAAAGAGGCGTCAATTACCGGATCAAGATGCAGATCCGGATCGGCTGGCTGGAAGTAGTCGAGGTCTTTCACCCGGTCGACCCCGATGGCCCGAATCGCAAGCGCGATGTTCAGCTCCTGGCTGACATTCCCCAACAGCCCGTTCAAGCGCGAGATGACCACGGCTGGGGTCCAATTCTCGGGCTTGATTCCAAGCATTTTGAATTCGTAATAAAACATTTCTCGTGCCTCGTGTTTCAGACATCGCCGCAACCTCCCGACAACTGCAGCTGATCGATTGCGCCGCTACCATCCAGCAGAAGCAGCCAGCAGCATCCGATCTCGCTTTTATTGCGCGCGATCTGGTCCAAGTGACACTTCCGCATACAGACCCCGGGGATGTCCCCGCATGAACTCGGACAAACGGAAAAGTCATGCTGGTGATGACACGCACAAAGCTGGATAAGTCCGGTAAGCTCGTGGGCTACCCGTACGGCAGCATCCCGCGACTTTTGCTTTATTGGCTCACGAGTGAGGCGCTTCGCACGAAGAGCCCCGTTTTGAAATTGGGAGTGAGCCTGAACGAATTCATGAGTGCGGTGGGCTTAAGTATCGATACAGGCGGGGGCAAACGCAGCAATGCTGTACGGGTGCGCGAGCAGATGAACCGGCTGTTTTCTGCGAGCATCAGGGTACAGGCTGTATCAGATTCTGGGCGAGACGATACGGGCGCAATGCTCGTAACGAAGCGTACTCACTTATGGTGCCAGTCAATATCAGGTATTCGCACAATCGACTCGGTGACCGCAGTGTTCCAATGCTTACCCGGATGCAGCAACTGGCTCCGAAGCCTGACGGAGAGATGTCCATCGGCACCCAGCACTGGGGAGTCGTGAACGGAAAGCTGAAGACTTGGTGCAGTTACCAAATTTATAACAACACGGCAAAAACCTACACAGTCGTTGACGAATTAACCAGTTCGAAGACTACGTATCCTATCGGGATTGATGCCGACCCAACCTTCGAGCCATCCGCGACGTGTGAGGGCGAAGCAGCGGAATCGATCTTCGGGTTTACGGTTGTGAAGCAAGAAACAACCGTACACCGCCGCCGAATATCACGCTTCTTAAGGCTGTTGGTGTTCAAAAGCCCAAGCCTCCACTGCCTGCCCTTAATGGTAGAAAAAACACTCCAGAAGGCTAAGGGAACGGTTCATACGACGTTCTGGCGGTTGTTAATGTCTCATTTGGACAACCACCGACAGCAATGTTTCATATACCGTCTTCTTTTGTTGAGCGGAAGCCAAGTGATGTCGTTCGGGAGGCAGCACGCCTACAAGGCGGCGACGCTGGCCCC
>JAFAUR010001033.1 GCA_019243205.1 Acidobacteriaceae bacterium
CGGGCAGAAATATGTAGAGAAGGCATTCGGCAAAGACGCCAAAGAAAAGACGCAGCAACTGGTCAACATCATCGAAAAGCAGATGGAAGTCGATATCGATTCGCTGACCTGGATGAGCAGCGCCACTAAGGAGCAGGCTATCGCAAAACTGAAAGGCGTCACCAATAAGATCGGATATCCGGACAAGTGGAAAGACTATTCGAGTGTCGCGATTAAAGATGACGATCTGGTAGGCGACGGTCAGCGCGCGCGTATCTTTGAGATCAAGCGAAACCTGGGGAAAATCGGAAAACCGGTCGACCGGGCAGAGTTCGGCATGACGCCGCCGACCGTCAATGCGTATTACAGCCCGCTCCAGAACAACATCAACTTTCCGGCCGGCATCCTTCAGCCGCCCTTCTATACTAATTCCGCGGATATGGCCGTCAACTTTGGTGCTATCGGCGCGGTTATCGGTCATGAGCTGACGCACGGCTTTGACGACCAGGGACGGCGTTACGATGCCGACGGCAATCTGCGCGACTGGTGGACGCAACAGGACGCGGCGGAGTTCAAGAAGCGTGCCGACTGCATCGTCAACGAGTACTCCAAATTCAGCCCGGTAGAAGGAGCGAACGTTAACGGACGTTTGACGCTCGGCGAAAACGGAGCGGATAATGCAGGAATCAGGCTCGCGTATATGGCGCTGCTCAGCGGATTGGAAAAGGGAACCATAGCTTCGGGAAAGCTGGACGGATATACTCCGGAGCAGCGCTTCTTCCTCGGCTTCGCACAGATCTGGTGTGGTAACGAGCGCCCGCAGGAGTTGCAGCGGCTGGTGAGGACGGACCCACATTCCCCGGGTGAATTCCGCGTCATTGGGACCCTACAGAACATGCCGGAATTCGGTAAGGCATTCGGCTGCTCAGCGGGTCAGCCGATGCTTTCAGCAAACGCTTGCAGAGTTTGGTAGCAGGTCTCGACATATGGATTGCCGTACAGCGACATTCACCCTCCTCGTTGGTTGTGCTTTTTTGCCTGCCACACTTTCTGCGCAGTCGGCACAACAGGATGCCTCGCACAGCGGGCTGAACTTAAGCGCGATCGATCGCTCGGCAGATCCGTGCCAGGACTTCTATCAATACGCGTGCGGGAATTGGGTCAAAGCGAATCCTATTCCGCCGGACCAGAGTAGCTGGGGCACGTTCGACCAACTGCAGGAGCGCAATCAGAAAGCGTTGCGGACGATTCTCGAGGATGCCGAACAGCACGAATCCAGCGCCACCGACCAGAAAATCGGTGGCTTCTATCGATCCTGCATGGATGAGGCCGAGATCGAGAAACGCGGAACAACGCCATTACAATCTGAACTCGAGCGGCTCTCGCACATGAATAGCCAGGGCGATCTCCTGGACGAGATCGTACGCTTGCAGAGCGCAGGCATCGACATATTCTTTTCCTTCGGGTCGACGCCGGATCCTAAGGACGCCAAGATGACAATCGCCCAGCTTGACCAGGGTGGGATCGGGCTGCCGGAGAAAGATTTCTACTTCCGGACCGACCCAAAATCCGATGAGATTCGGAAGAAGTACGTCGCGCACATCGGTAAGATGTTCCAGCTGATCGGTGTCGCTCCTGATGTCGCTGCCAACAGGGCTGCCGCCGTGATGACGATCGAGACAGAACTGGCGCGCGGCTCTATGGACGTGACCTCGCGGCGCGACCCGCAGCAACTCTTGCATGAAATGCCTAAGAGCGACCTTTCCAAGCTCGCGCCGAAATTCAATTTCGATCGTTTCTTCGTCGGACTACACGCGCCGGAATTCGAGAAGCTCAACGTGGCAGTCCCGCAGTTCGTAACGACCTTCAACCAGGTACTGGCATCGCAAAAAATCGACGACCTGCGCGATTACATCACGTGGCATTACGTAAGTGCGGCCGCGACGAAGCTGAGCAGACCGTTCGTCGATGAGAATTTCGAATTCTACGGAAAGGTTCTCTCGGGAACAAAGGAGCTGCGCCCCCGCTGGAAACGTTGTGTCAGCGCGACCGATCGGGCACTCGGCGAAGCCCTCGGAAAGAAGTTCGTCGAAAAGACGTTCGGTGAAGAAGGGAAGCAGCGGACGCTCGAAATGGTACAGGAGATCGAGCGGCAGATGGCGAACGATATCGAAGGCCGTCCCTGGATGAGCGCTGAGACAAAGCAGCAGGCCCTCACCAAGCTACACGCGGTAGCGAATAAGATCGGTTATCCGGATAAGTGGAGAGATTACTCGTCGCTGAATATCGTGAAGAAAGACTACTTCGGGAACTGGTATCGTTCCGTCGAATTCGAAGAGAAGCGAGATCTCAACAAAATCGGAAAGCCGGTTGACCGCTCCGAGTGGGATATGACTCCGCCCACTGTGAACGCCTACTACGATCCCACTCAGAACAACATCAATTTTCCGGCTGGTATTCTGCAGCCGCCTTTTTATTCAAATCGCGCCGGAGACGCGGTCAATTACGGCGCTGTGGGTGCGGTCATTGGCCATGAACTGACCCACGGGTTTGACGATCAGGGAAGGCAGTTCGATGCCGAGGGCAATCTGAAAGACTGGTGGCAAAAGAGCGATGAAGCGCAATTCGACAAGCTCGCTCAATGCTTCGTCAATGAGTACGGGTCATTCAGCCCCGTCCCAGGCGTCGAACTGAATGGAAAGCTGACTCTGGGCGAGAATACCGCCGATAACGGCGGTTTACGACTGGCGTATCTCGCTTTGCTCGATGACCTGGCAAAAAAGTCCGTTCCGGTTGACAGCAAGCAGGACGGCTACACCCAACCCCAACAGTTCTTTCTCGGTTACGCACAACTCTGGTGCGAGAATGTTCGGCCGGAGCAGGCTCGCGTATGGGCGCAGACGGATCCCCATTCGCCCGGACGGTTTCGAGTTTACGGTGTGCTGAAGAATATGCCCGAGTTTAGCCAGGCATTCGGATGCAAACCGACTGACAAAATGTACGCGGCGCGCGCCTGCCGGGTCTGGTAATCTCCCAGGCATACGCGGATCCGCACGCTCTCCAAGCGACAATAAAGGCGATGCTGCAAGACACGGCGGTTGACAATCCGCTCCTGATAGAGCGCTTCCCCATTCAGTTCGACGCCATCAAGGCTGAGCACGTCGAGCCCGCGATCGAGATCCTGCTTAAGCAGATGAAAGCTCGGATCAAGGACCTGAGCAGACCCGAAATCCCGCGTACGTACGAAAACATTCTGATTAGCCTCGACCGGGCAACGGAGCCGCTCGATTTCGCGGTGTCGGTCGTGAAGCATCTCGAAGCCGTCGCGACTACGCCCGAATTCAGAGCGGCTCATAATGCGGTACAAGGTCCTGTGAGCCAGTTCTACACTTCTATTCCGCTGGATGTGGAGCTGTGGAACGCAGTCAAGTCTGTTGCGGATCATGGAGGAGCTGACCATCTTGCTCCTGTTCACCAACGTTTTTTGAGGAAAACGGTGACGGGGTTCCGCCGCGCCGGCGCGGACCTCGACGAAGCAGGGAAGCGGAAGCTCGAGGACATCGATATCGAACTCACGAAAGCGACGACGAAGTTCGCTGAGAACGTGCTG
>JAFAUR010001080.1 GCA_019243205.1 Acidobacteriaceae bacterium
GAAGCGGTGGCCTGGTCGACCCCTTGGAATCCCAAGGATCTCTGATCCTGAATCAGAACCACTCTCTCCTTTTTGCAGTGAATGCTGGCAGCGGTAATGTTTCGGTGTTTCGCGTTGATCGCTCTAGACTGTCGCTGGTGGACGTCGTGCATTCCGGTGGCACCGAACCCAATGCGTTAGCCCAACACGGCGATCTTCTGTACGTGCTCAACACGGGTGGAAGTAGTGGTGTTGCGGGGTTCCGGCTGGAGGAGGATGGGAAGCTTACGCCGATCGCCAACTCCGTTCGTTTCCTCAGCACCAATACCAGCGGGGCTGCGTCACTATCGTTCAGCCCAGATGGTAGATTCCTTGTCATTACGGAACGGTTGACCAATAGTATTGACGTCTTCAGCGTGCAAGAGGATGGTACTCTCGCGCCAATTGTGGTGAATCAGGATGCACTCCCGGGCACTTTCGGGGTAGCTTTCGCGCCCAACGGCACGGCGCTCGTCGTGGAGACCGGCCCCGCCGGCGCGCAGAACGGCTCCACCATTTCGTCGTATGCCGTTCAGGAAGACGGAACCCTGTTCTCAATCAGCGCCGGAATTCCAACGTTGGGAGCGGCAACCTGTTGGAACGTCGCAACGCCGGATGGCCGCTTCGTTTACACAAACAACGCTGGCAGCTTCAACATCTCCGGATTTGCGATTGGCAGTAACGGAACACTGACGCCACTGCCCAACACCGTACAAGCAAGCGACCCGAACGGCAGCGCGAATATCGATATCACGATTAGCTCTGATGGCAAGTTCCTCTATAGTCTGAATGCCGGGATCGGTACAATCGGCATTTTCGGCATAAACAAGGACGGCAGCCTTTCTAATTTAGGTTCCATTGGAGGAGTATTGGCAAAAGGTGGTTTCAACGGTATCGCGGCATTCTGACAGCCCACCTGCGAGTTGCGGCATTGCTGCGACTCGCACGTTCTACTTTTTCAATCCACGAAGAAAAGCATGAAGCCGAACATGGCAATCAAACTGATGATCACTGACCCGCTGCCTACTGATATTGAAACCTTTGAAAAGGTTTATCAGGAAGAACACGTCCCCTTGGCAGTTCGAAAGCTCGAGGGGAAGATCAACATTGTCGCAACCAAGATAGTAGGATCACCGCAGGGGACACCTCCTTATTACCGGATTGCCGAAATCCACTTTCCGTCCATGGAAATGCTAGAAGCGTGTGCAGCTTCGCCCGGAGGCAGGGAGGCACTCGAGTATGCGGCAAAGATCTCGTCTGGCGGACTGCCTCAGGTGATGATCGCCGAGGACGAATCCTTCACGTTCTGACCGCCTCCACCTCGGCAAACCTGGAAGTGAAGACCACCTGATAACGATGTCACTAAAATCAGGCGATTTCAATTTGACGATTCGCATGGCCCACGAAGGGGATGTCCCGGCCGTCTTCTTCATGCTCCACGAATCAGCTATCGCCCAGGGAGGTGAGGACGAGCTTTGCGCCAATCCTTTCAATCTTCGTGAGGACGGATTTGGCAGAGAGCCGCGGTTTCGGTGCTTGCTTGCCGAGGTAGACGGTAAGCCCGTCGGTCTCATTTTGTATTTTGTCGTGTATTCCACCTGGTCCAGCCGCAACGGCTTGTGCATTGAAGATCTCTATGTTACTCCACAGTCTCGTCGTCAAGGTATAGGTCGTGCGCTGATGAGCGAAGTTGCCAGAAATGCAATCGAAACGGGCTGCCGGTACATCCAGTGGGCCGCGCTTCGTACAAACAATTCTGCGCTGCGCTTCTACGAGTCAATTGGTGCTAGAACTCTCTCAGAATGGATGTTGCTCCGCGTTCATGGTGAAGAACTCAACCGGTTAAGTAAGGCCCCTACAAACTTTCGTCCAAATCGAAACGAGTGAAAAAGGCACACGGATCAATTCGCGGTATTCGATGTAATATATAAACCGGCACGTTACGCGGGCGGCTGTCCGCCTCGTTCCAAAAGGGCGAGTTTATCAGGGTT
>JAFAUR010000097.1 GCA_019243205.1 Acidobacteriaceae bacterium
GATTGAGGCCACTCGGCCTTGCCGGTGCCGAAGGACACCCCGTAGAAAAACTTCACTCAGGCTACAAGAGGCTGGTTACATCGGGGTTACGATCAGGTGAACTGTAAAAGAAGCCAGTACCCTGGAAACCCTGGCCGCGTCATTAAGACCGGCTAATCTGCGGCAGGTCTGGCCGTTACACTGGAGTTGTCCCGAGACATGTCAGAACGTCCGTTCGTTCACCTTCACTGCCATACTGACTACTCACTCCTGGATGGAGCCTGCGATATCAAAAAGCTGATGAGCGAGGTCGAGCGGCAGAAAATGCCCGCCATCGCCATGACCGATCACGGCAATCTTTTTGGGGCCGTCGAATTTTATAACGAGGCAAACTCCCGCGGCATTCACCCTGTTATCGGCTGCGAAGTATACGTTTCCCAGCAGGGGCACAAAACCCGATCCGACAGGGACCGATACAACCACCTCGTCCTGCTGTGTGAAACGCAGGAGGGCTATAAGAACCTCATCCAGCTCGTCTCCACCGGTTACCTGGACGGCTTCTATTACAAGCCCCGTATTGATAAAGACCTGCTAGCTCGCCACTCGAAAGGGCT
Organism: Acidobacteriaceae bacterium; assembly: GCA_019243205.1. Taxonomy (GTDB): domain Bacteria; phylum Acidobacteriota; class Terriglobia; order Bryobacterales; family Bryobacteraceae; genus Bog-105. Next base: position 594 of record JAFAUR010000097.1, read on the forward strand.
GATCGGGATGTCTGCCTGCCTCCGCGGCGACATCAACGAGACCATCCTCGCGGATCGCTATGCCGATGCCACTCGCCTGGCGAACGAATACGTCGATCTCTTCGGCAGTGGCAACTTCTTTCTCGAGCTACAGGACCACGGTCTCGATCCCGACAAGGTCGTCATGCCGCAGATTCGTCGCCTGGCCGCCGATACCGGTATCTCTACCGTGGTCACGAACGACGCGCATTACCTGACGTACGACGACGTTCGCGCGCACGAGATCCTGCTCTGCATCCAGACCGGCAAGACCATGTCCGATCCCAACCGGATGCGCTTCTCGACTCCTGACTTTTACGTGAAATCCCGGGCCGAAATGATGAAGCTCTTCGGTGAAGTCGAAGATTCTCTCGACCGCACCTGGGACATCGCCCAACGCTGCCACGTGAAGCTCGAAAAAGTAAAGGATCCTTTCCCGCGCTTCGATGTCCCCGGTGAACACACTGCGGATACGTACTTCGCCTATGTCGCCCGCGAAGGTTTTGAGAAGCGGCGGCCGCGCTTGGAGGCGCTGCGCAACGCCGGCCGGCTCAAGCACGATCTGCCCGAATACGTTGAGCGCCTCGAGCGCGAGATCCGCATGATCCAGCAGATGAAGTTCTCCGGCTACTTCCTCATCGTGTGGGACTTCATCCGCTTCGCGAAACAAAAGGGCATTCCAGTCGGTCCCGGTCGCGGCTCTGCTGCCGGAAGCCTGGTCGGCTACGCCATGGAGATCACCGATGTCGATCCCCTTGAATACGGCCTGCTCTTCGAGCGCTTTCTCAATCCAGAGCGCATCAGCATGCCGGATATCGACATCGATTTCTGCACGAACCGTCGCGGCGAAGTGATCCAATACGTCACCGAAAAGTACGGCCGTGAGCAGGTCGCGCAGATCATTACTTTCGGGACTCTCGCCGCCAAAGCCGCCATTAAAGATGTAGGCCGCGTCCTCGATATGAGTTTCGCGGAAGTCGATCGCATCTCGAAGCTCGTTCCCAAGCAACTGAACATCAAACTCGAGCATGCCATCCAGGATCCGGAACTCAAGGCTGTCGCATCTCGCGAGCCCCGCGTCAAGGAAGTGCTCGACGTCAGCCTGAAGCTCGAAGGCATGGCGCGCAACGCCGGTATGCACGCGGCCGGGGTGGTCATCTCCTCCGTGCCCCTGCGTGAACTCGTCCCTCTCTTTGTCACCAACAAGCAGGAAATTGTCACCCAGTACGACATGCTGGGTCTCGAAAAACTCGGCCTGCTCAAGATGGACTTCCTCGGGCTCACCACCCTGACTATCATCGACGGCGCGATGAAGCTCATCGAGAAGTATCGCGGCGAAAAAGTCGTGATCGAAGAGCTTCCGCTCGATGACGCCCTCACGTACGAAAAAATCTTCAGCACTGGATTCACCAGCGGCGTCTTCCAGTTCGAATCGAACGGCATGCAGGATATTCTGCGCCGCTACCAGCCCAATCGCATCGAAGATCTTTGCGCCCTCAACGCCTTGTATCGGCCCGGCCCGATCCAGGGCGGCATGATCCCCGATTTCATCGACCGCAAGCACGGCCGCAAGCCCATCGTTTACGATCTGCCCGAGCTGAAGGAGATCCTCGAAGAAACGTACGGCGTCATCCTCTACCAGGAGCAGGTGATGCAGATCTCGAACAAACTCGCCGGCTACTCACTCGGGGACGCCGATATTCTGCGCCGCGCGATGGGGAAAAAGTCCGCGACGGAGATGGCAAAACAGCGCGAGCGCTTTATCAAAGGCGCGACCGAGCGTGGCTTCCCCGCGAAGAAGATCGCAAAAATTTTCGATCTGATGGAGCA
>JAFAUR010000025.1 GCA_019243205.1 Acidobacteriaceae bacterium
TTTGTTCAAAGCACACGCCGTTACATCGAGATCACCGCGGACGACCCTATGATTCACAAGAGTGTGGCACGAGCAGTGAACGGCTTGCGTCAGTTCCTGGAAGTCGAACGAAAGAGGGTCCCTGGGGAAATCTTATTTGAGGCGGACAGACTGGAGTGTCAGCTTTTCGGCTTTTCGCTGGTTACGATCCGAGCTTTGATGGCGATGAGCCTCCCGGTTTATGAACGTTCGGCTCAAATCGTTGCAGCGGGGCTGCGACTGATCTACCCTTCCCGACCACAGCGGATGTATAGCCCAAAAGACAAGTTCTGTCCGGATAGCCGACAATCCGCTCGGAACTACTCATAACGGAGCGCCACCACTGGATCGATGCGCGTAGCACGACGGGAGGGCGGATAAGCCGCACTAAGTGCGATGGCAAGAAATGCAACAGACGTTCCGCCGAAAGCGAGCGGATCGACAGGACTCAGCCCGTACAGCACGCCTCGAAGAACGAAGGAGGTTCCAGCGCCAAGGACGATGCCCATTCCAATCCCCGCAAGCACCGGGCGCGCGCTCTGACCGAGAATCAGCCGCAGAATATCAGTTTTTTGTGCGCCGACAGCGATACGAATGCCGACTTCGCGCGTGCGAAGCGCGACGATGTAGCTCACGGTTCCGTAAATGCCCGTAAGGCTCAGAATCAGTCCAGCAAAACCAACAACAGCGGCAATTGCGGCACCAAGGCTGGCGGTGATGAACGGCGCCGTGTCACGCAGAAGTTCTTGGAGAGTCGAGGCGGTTGGCATAACGTCGGGGTCGAGAGATGAGACGAGCAGCTCAACAACTTTCTTCAGGCGGAAGCCATCAGTGTGCGTACGTATGAGTATCGGCCGGCTCGCCAGAAGATCTTGAGGAATAGGCAGGTAAACCTGCTTGGAACCGCTGCCATCAAAGTCGACACCGCGTGTGTCACCTGCTACACCGACAACCTGATGAGTGGGACCATTCGCCGCAAGTTCGCTGCGGTTATGCCGCTTCTCGTCAAGTGCTGCTAGGCGGAGCCGCTGCCCAATCGGGTTCTCGCCGGGCCAGAGCTGTTCGGCCGCCGCCTTGCTGACGATCACAGTATTTTCCGCTTGCCCGGCGCTTGCGACGAATGTATGGCCCGCCAAAAGCGGGATGTTCAAGACTTCGAAATAGTTCGGCTCGACATAAGTGTAATAAAGAAGAGCGGTAGCGAGCCGCCGGTCGTTCGCCCCGAAGGGATAAACAGCGGTTTGAGAGCTGAGATAAGTAGGGGGGCGGCCGCTAGTCACTTCAATCACTCCCGGTAAAGCCTCTAGGCGCCGATACAGCTCCCGCACAAACGCACGTTGTCCTTCCGCTTTGTATTTCAGGGTTTCTGGAAACTGCAAATCGAGATTGACTACGCGGCGTGCTTCATAGCCGGTATTCAATTTCAGTGAGTGTAGCGCGCTCCGAAGCAGCATGCTTCCAGTGATGAGGAGAACCAGTGAGAGCGCTACCTGTGAGGCAACGAGGACATTCTGCAGACGGCGAGTGCGAATGCCGGATGTGCTGCTTCGTTCCGAAGAAGCAAGTGATATACCCGAGTTCTCAAGCGCTGGGGCAAGCCCGAACAGGAAACCTGCCAATAGCGCGATGCAAAGCACAAACAGCAGGGTTTTGAGATCCGGAGTGACATCGAGAATGATGGTGCCTCCCTCTTCGGGCAAGGCACGTACCCCATAAAACACCGCAGCTTTCAAAAACGCCCAAGTACACAAGAAGGCGGCGAAGCCAGCCAGCAGACTCACTATCACGCTTTCGGTGAGTAGTTGTCGGATTATTCGTGTACGGCTGGCCCCAAGAGAGAGTCGCGTGCGCAGCTCGTTTTGACGAGAGTCGGCGCGCGCCAGTTGAAGACTGCTAACGTTGGCGCAAGCAACCAGCAGGACCATCGCGCCGGCACAAAAAATGAGTACGATCGCAAAGCGAAGCCCAGGATACATCCTGAGCGGTAGCGGAAACGGAGAGCCCGGAGAAACAATAGCAGTGGCTGGTCTGGCTGAGTCGGAATGTGGATCATGCAGCGCGCGCAAACGGTTGACGACTACGTTCATCTCAGCTTGCGCACGCTCCATGGTCTCTCCGGGTGTGAGGCGTGCGAAGAGACGATAGCGCTCATTTTCGCGATCGGTAAGCCAGTTGGGGTCGGAGTGAATTTGGGGCTCAGTTTCAAGGGGAAGCCAAAAATCAGGGGCAGCGACATTCGTGCCAACGAAATCGTACGCGGTTATCCCGACGATTGTAAAGCCGATTCCGTTCAGATAAACGACCCGGCCCAGGACGCTCGAATCTTTAGCGAACCGTTTCTCCCAGCAGTCTTCACTGATGATTGTCGGGAATGCGGGAAGTCCGCCGGCATCGAACCCTCGGCCCCGCATTGGCGCTACGCCGAGTACGCGGAAATAGTTGCGTGAGACGGCAAAAACATCCACGAGTACGGGCTTTTTGTCTTCGGATCTGAATGAATGTGAAAAACGCAGGTGCTCGGCATTAAAAGCGATCACACCCATGAAGGAGCGGACCGAGTCGCGATATGCCTCATAATCGGGGTAGCTGAACGTGAAGCGCGGAGTGCCCGATTGGTGTGCGAGCGAGAGGTTCACCATCTCTCGAGGATGAAAGGCGTCGAGCGGACGCGCGACCATAGCGCTGTAAGCGGTGAATATAGCCGTGTTAACGCCAATACCGAGTCCGAGCGCAAATACAGCGGCGAGTGCGAAACCGAGGCTGCGCCGAAGCTGGCGCAAACCATAACGTAGGTCCTGGATGGTGGTTTCGACGAGTGAAACGCCGCGTTCTTCGCGGCATTCTTCTTTGGTTTGATCCATCCCGCCAAAAATCAGTCGGGCACGTCGAAACGCCTCTTCATGTGGCAGGCCTGACTTCTCATATTTGTTCACTTGCTCTTCGAAATGAAACCGTAGCTCATCGTTCATCTCCGCTTCAACTGCGCTGCGCCGAAACACGGCACGTAAACGAAAAATGAAGTCGCTCAGCACCAAACTGTCCTCAAGCCATGTCGAGCACCTGACCCACAGCGGCGGTCAGTTTGCGCCAAGTATCCGTTTCGGTATCAAGTTGTTTCTGCCCAGATCGCGTGAGTTCGTAATACTTGGCGCGACGATTTGTATCTGATGTTCCCCATCGTGCCTTGATCCAGCCTCGCCGCTCCAAGCGATGTAGAGCGGGATAGAGCGATCCTTGCCGCACCGCAAGAACATCGCTTGAGACTTGTTGAATGCGCTCCGATATCGCCCATCCGTGTTGCGGAAGCAAGGCGACGGTTCTGAGAATCAGCAGGTCGAGAGTGCCCTGAGGAAGATCAAGGCCGGTTTTTGGCATGGGCTTACTTTCCGCTTCGACAAGAGCGTAACATCTTTTGTGTCGAAGTGCAAGGGTTCGTCAGATTGAGAGCAGGGATGGCGGGTATTTTGCGGAGTTCGCCCGAACGTTAAACCGTCACAATCAATTTGCAACTTGACATCTGCGAGCTCCGAACCGCTGATTTCATTGAGCTCCCGTGCCGTTGCAAAACTTACCGATGCTGTTGAAAAACTCGCCCTCGATTGGGATCGCGCTTCAAAGCGGGATCAGAAATGTCTATTCCGCAGTCCGCGATCGCTCATAACGCGTCTAATCGCGACATTTTTCCGGCCGGAGTCGTACGGGTGCCGGAAGCGGAGTTTTTCAACAGTATCTGTCCTTTTCTTGCCTGAATTGGGGCTCTAGCAGAAATTTCGGCGAATGGCTTTATGGTCTGTGCCCGGTGACCGGTGGAACCAACAACAATGGGAATCTGCAAGGCTACACGGTGAGCAACGGAGGTTCCGGCTATTCGCAGTTCTTGACCTTTAGCCAGACCTTCGG
>JAFAUR010000318.1 GCA_019243205.1 Acidobacteriaceae bacterium
GGCATCTGGCCGCCTTCGAAACCGCGCATCTTGCTGTAACCGGAGATGGATTTGGCGCCCTTCGCACCGCGGCCGGAGTATTTGCCGCGACCGGAACCCATACCTTGGCCGATGCGTTGTTTTTTATGTTTTTGACCCTTTGGGGGCCGCAGATTGCTTAAATTCATTTCTTCCCGCTGTTATTCTTTGACGATTTCGAGCAGGTGCGGCACCTTCGCCACCATGCCCCGGAAGCCCGGCGTGTCGGGACGCTCCACCACGCGATTGATCTTGTGGAGCCCGAGCGATTTGACGATCTTCTTGTGCTTTTCGGGGGTGCAGATCACGCTGCGCACAAGCTTGATTTTGATTTTGCCTTCGGCCATGTCCGTTTTCACCACCTCCTATAATTTCTCGACCGGCAGGCCGCGCATGTCGGCGATGGCAGTCTTATCGCAAAGCTGTTCGAGCGCATCGATGGTCGCTTTTACCACGTTGTGGGCGTTGTGCGAACCGATCGACTTCGTCAGCACGTTCGGGATGCCGACGGCCTGAATGACGGCGCGCACCGGGCCACCCGCGATGACACCGGTCCCTTCGGGAGCCGGCTTCAGCAGGACGAGCCCGCTGCCGAACCGCCCGAGAACAGGATGGCGGATGGTGGTTTCGAGCACGTTCACCTTGCGTAGATTCTTCTTAGCGGCTTCGATTCCCTTTTTGATGGCGGAGGGAACTTCTTTTGCTTTACCGGTGCCGTAGCCGACCACCTTGGCTCCCGGGTCGCCGACCACGACGAGCGCCGAGAAGCTCATGTTCTTTCCGCCTTTGACTACCTTGGTTACGCGGTTGATGCTCACGACCTGTTCCTTCAAGTTCAGGTTCTGGGTATCGAGCCGCTTGGCCACTCCGTTCAATGCCATCGATTTAAAACTCCAGTCCAGCAGCACGGGCTGCATCTGCCAGCGCCTTCACGCGGCCGTGGTAGAGATATCCGCCGCGGTCGAACACGACGCGATTGATTCCTTTTTCTTTAGCACGCTCGGCAACCATTTTGCCGATCAGCTTTGCCCCTTCGACATTGCCGCCTTTGGCCTTCAGATCTTTTTCGGCGGAGGACGCAGCAACCAGCGTGTGCCCCGGCCCATCGTCGACGACCTGAGCATAGATGTGGTTGAGACTGCGAAAGACCACCAATCGAGGCCGCTCGGATGTGCCGGCGACACGGCTGCGGATGCGCTTGTGAATGCGCTGCCGGATTTCTTTTCTCGTTCCTTGCGCCATTACTTACCTCCTGCGCCGGTCTTGCCAGCCTTCTTGCGCAGCACTTCACCCGTGTAGCGGACACCCTTGTTCTTGTAGGGATCCGGCGGACGCAGCGCGCGAATGTGCGCCGCGACCTGGCCGACTTGCTGGCGATCGTAACCGCTCACAATCACGTGAGTCTGCTTATCGACTTTGACATCGACACCCGGGGGCAGCAGGAACTCGATCGGATGCGAATAGCCGAGCGTGAACGTCGCGATATGGCCGCGAACATCTGCGCGGTAGCCGGTACCGACGACATCCAGCTCGCGGGTGAAGCCGGTCGAAACGCCTTGTACTGCGTTGGCAGCCAGTGCGCGGGTGAGACCGTGGACGGCCGCATACGAATCGTTGTCGCGAACGACATCGAGCTGGCTATCTCTCTGCTCGACCCGTACTCCGGGCGGAATCGGCACGGTGAGCTTGCCCTTAGGCCCCTCTACTTGGAGCTCCGCGCCGATCTGGACCTTGACGCCCTTCGGAAGCGGAATGGGTTTCTTACCTACTCTAGACATTGTGCGTTCCTTACCAGATCTGACAGAGGACTTCTCCGCCGACCCCTTCCCGGCGCGCAGCCGTTCCGGTCATGACGCCTTTCGGGGTAGTGAGAATGTTGATCCCTAACCCGCCGAGAATGCGCGGAATTTCCTTCGAGCCGACGTACACACGGCAACCCGGGCGCGAGACACGCTCGATGCGCGAGATCACGGGAAGATTGGCCGGCGTGTACTTCAGATACAAACGGATGAAGCGCTTCGAGCCTTCTTCGGTCAGCTTGTAGTTGAGGATGTAGCCTTCTTCGCGCAGAATGCGGGCGATCTCGTTTTTCAATCGGGAGGCCGGAACGTCGACTTTGGGGTGGCGCGCGATGAGGGCGTTGCGCACCCGGGTCAACATATCGGCAATGGGGTCTGCTGTCATTTACTTTCTAAGCACCTTTCATTGCTTGAGTCTTCGCCTCGCTGAGAGGCGCGGGCTCATCCTTGCTTGAGTCTTCGCCTCGCTCAAGAGGCGCGGGCTCATCCTTGCTGGGACAAAGCACTTCTTCAAGCGCCTGTCCGTCCGTATAAATTCTTTACCAACTTGCTTTCGTCACGCCCGGGATTTCACCGGCAAGCGCGAACTTGCGGAAGCAGATCCGGCAGAGTGAGAACTTGCGCAGGAAGCCGCGCGGCCGTCCGCACTTCTTGCAGCGGTGACGCAGCCGCACCGCGAACTTCACGGAAGTGCCGGCTTTGCGTGCGCGATCGATCTGCGCCTGTTTCTTCTCTTCTTTTGCAATCTTTGCAGTGGTTGCCATCCAAAACCTTTTCTACTGACGGAACGGCATTCCCATGTGCCGCAACAGCGCTAACCCCTCGGCATCCGTCTTGGCCGTAGTGGTGATGCTGATGTTCATGCCCTTGGTCTTTTCGACCTTGTTGTAGTCGATCTCGGGGAAGATCAGCTGGTCCCGGAGACCCATCGTGTAATTGCCGCGCCCATCGAACGATTTGGGCGAGACGCCGCGGAAGTCGCGGACACGGGGGAGCGCAACATTCATCAGTCGATCGAGAAACTCGTACATGCGATCGCCACGGAGGGTGACCATGCAGCCGATCGCCATGCCTTCGCGCAATTTGAACGCGGCGATGGATTTCTTGGCTTTCGTGACAACCGCCTTCTGGCCAGAGATGGCGGCCAGTTCGTTGACCGCGCCGTCCATCAGCTTGCTATTGGCCGTCGCTTCGCCGAGACCGATGTTGATCGAGATCTTTTCGATCTTCGGAATCGCCATCGGATTCTTGTAGCCGAAATCTTTCTGGAGCGCCGGGATGACGGACTTCGCGTAGTGCTGGCGCAGGCGGGCCTGTGCTCCGCCGCTCTTCGGCTTACCTTCTGCGGGCCGGGTTTCGGCACCTGCGCCGGAGTCGCCTCGCCCGCGCGGAGCGGCGCCCTTTTCGCTCTTGCCTTTGCCAGCGGGCTGAGCGGCCGCTTTCGGATTGCTGTCAGTTTTCTTTGCCATCTTGCCTTCTCAATTTGGCCGATTCCAAACGGCCTCTGTCTCTATTTTTCTTCCTTAGCGTCTGCCGTCGAGCGACTCGCCGCCTTTGCGCGCGATACGCGTACGACGCACTTTGCCGCCCGTGGTTTCTAGCCTGTAGCCAACCCGCGTGGGAACGCCACCGGAGGTCAACACCATCACGTTCGAGACGTGAATCGGCATTTCCTTCTCGGCGATACCGCCTTTAATCTGCTTGGACGGATTGGGCCGCGTGTGACGCTTGACCAACATCACGCCTTCGACCGTCACGCGTCCGCTGAAGCGATCCACTTCGAGCACTTTACCGGTTTTGCCCTTGTCACGTCCGGCAATGATCTGGACGTTGTCGTCCTTCTTGACTTTGATTCGGAGCGGTTTGCGCTCGCCCTTCTGCTGGCGACGCTGGTAGGCGATCTTACTCATGACTTATATGACCTCCGGCGCAAGAGAAACGATTTTCATGAAACGCTTGTCACGCAGCTCGCGCGCGACCGGGCCGAAGACACGCGTGCCGACGGGCTCGCCGACCTCGTTGATCAGCACCGCCGCATTCGAATCGAAGCGAATATAGGTGCCGTCTTTGCGGCGCGTTTCCTTGCGCATCCGGACGACGACGCAGCGGACCACTTTGCCTTTTTTGATGTTCGAATCGGGCGCAGCTTCCTTAACGCTTGCTGTGATGACATCGCCCAGACCCGCGCGAAGCCCCAGATCGCCGCCACGCGGCAAAATGCACTGCAGCTTGCGCGCGCCGCTATTGTCGGCGACCTCCAGGATGGTTCGCATTCCAATCATGACGTTCTCCTAAAAATCCCTCAAATCACTTCCATCGCGTCATCTTTGGACGCGAGGTCCTTGTTACTTCTTTTTGACTGTTTTGCGGACGCGCGTATCGGCGTTCTCGGTCAGGGCCGGATGCTCGACGCCCACCTGTACAGCCTGACGCAGAATCGCACCGAGCTGCCAGCGCTTCAGACGGCTGAGCGGCCGGCATTCGATGATTCGCACCACATCGCCGACTTTGGCCTTGCCCTCTTCGTCATGAGCGTAGAATTTCTTGCGCTTGTTGACGATGCGCTTGTACACCGGATGCGGCACGCGCCGCGTCACTTCGACCACAATCGTCTTCGCCATTTTGGTCGAGATCACTTCCCCGACCTTTTCATTTTTGTGCCCGACCGGTTCAGTGACCTGGACACTCGAGCTCTGGTTTGCTGCAGCCATTCTTTTCTACGCCTTACTTCTTTTTCTTCTTCGTCTCTGCCGCGGGAGCGCTCACCGCCGGCACTTCGCCATTCTGCGCCTTCTCGCCGAGAACGGTCAACATCCGGGCGCGGTCCTTCTTGAGGTTCCGGTATTTCTTGAGCCCTTCAAACTGGCCCATGCCCATCTGGAACCGGAGCCGGAACAACTGCTCCTGCGCGTCCTGAGCCTGGCGCTCGACGTCAGCGGTATCGAGCCCGCGAAATTTGTCTGCCTTCATGATTCTGCCTGTTCCCTTCGCGAACGCCTCTAGCTGGCCTTGCTGGCTTCAACCGCGGCCCGCTGCACAAACTTGGTCGGCACTGAAAGCTTTTGCGCGGCCAGCCGCATGGCTTCCATGGCAACGCTGGCGGGCACGCCTTCCATCTCGAACAGCACCTTCCCAGGCTTAATGACAACTACCCAGGCTTCGGGCGCACCCTTGCCTTTTCCCATACGAGTCTCTGGCGGTTTCTTCGTGATCGGTTTATCGGGGAACACCCGAATCCACACTTTTCCGCCGCGCTTGATGAAGCGGGTCATGGCGATACGGGCGGCTTCGATCTGGCGGTTCGTCACCCAGCCGCACTCGAGCGCCTTGAGCCCGAACTCCCCGAACGAGAGCGACGAGCCGCGCCACGCTTTGCCGGTC
>JAFAUR010000477.1 GCA_019243205.1 Acidobacteriaceae bacterium
ACGGGCATGGAAGAGTTTCGACTGGGATGCCTTGGACAGATTGCACGAAAAGGGATATATTTCCAATCCCAAGAGTGCGGCCAAATCTGTTGTGATGAGTGACAGCGGCGCCGAACTGGCGGAGAGCCTATTCAAAAAGCATTTTGGGATCGTTGATTAACGGCGATTGAATTCAAGCTGATCCCGATGCATCGCGTCGAAGCGCACTTTCCAGGACCGGCACCTTCTAGCTGATTCCACAGAACGTTAGTAAACGCTGGCCCGTCACAGACGATGCCACTGTTCGAATTGCCCGTGACCATGTCTGGAAACAGCGCTGATCTTGGAGCGTTGGCAATCCCACAAGATCCCGTTGCATAGATGCCGATTTGTGCGACTCGAAAGAAACAGCGCCGTAAAAAAACATGGCCGACGTTCTCTAACGGAACTCGATTTTCGAAGGATTCAAATGGCAGGCGAATAGAACTCACCACGGAGTGCCGTTCGGATCGCGTCCGGCAGCTCGGTAAAAGCCCGGCCCTTAAAACATATCCGCCGGCGCCCATCCGAAAAGCCTTTTCCACATACGCCCGCTTCGCGTAGTTCGGAACGAATAAAAGTTCAATCTTCGGCTGCTTGGCCAAAAATCCTCGTGCGGCATCAAATCCTCTCAGCACCGGAAGTGACACATCGAGCAAGACGACGTCCGGTTCATGATCTTCGACGGACGCAACCCCAGCTTCCATCTAATTGGAAATCCATCAGCACCAGATCGGGGCGAGTCTCTTCAGTTCCTTGGACAGCTTCCAACGCAGAAGTGACGACGAGGGTCTTGGCGTGTGCAAGAAGATACCAGGGGCCGAGCCAGCTGCCAGCGGTGTTATTCGTCAGCCTTGGGGCGGCCCCAAATTCCAACAGAGCGGCTTGACGACCTCGGTAATCACCTGAAAACCGGCCATAGATAATCACTGCAAAACCGGCCAATGGAGGCGAACCAGAACAAGAGTAGTTATAGCTCGGCGGCGTCGTTTCTGCAAATTATTCTGCGTTTCATCGGGGTCCAGTTTTGCACGTCATCGAGGCGACTCGATAGGCGACGCCCTCAAGCCAAGGGAGACGAACGCTTGAGACACGATTTTGGGGATGCTGTCATATCACTTGCTCGTCAGCGTTGCTAGCGCGCAAGTTTTTCATGCAAAGTGATCGGCAGCTTGGGTGAAGATCGATTGCACACTGAAACGCTATGCTGGTCATGCCTGAGAGGAGGGTAGGGCTCTCCAGGGATGGAACTCGAGCGCCTACTCAGGTGCCGGGATTCCGAGAGAGCGGACTGCAAGTCGGCTCGCCTCTCGGTCCAGGAATCCTGGCCGGAAAGCGATAAATCCCGGGAGCGCGAGGGCAGCGTCCTCGCTTGAAGAAGTTTTTCTTATGATTCGGTGGCGGCTGTTTTCGTACGCCAGCTGCGCGGGCCACACTTGAGTACGTGGCCGTGATGTAGAAGGCGATCGAGCATGGCACTGACAGCCGCCACATCGCGGAGCAGTTTGCCCCAGTCTTCGACCGGTCTGTTGGAAGTTAGCAGGGTACTGCAGCGCTCATAGCGTCGCATGATGATCTCCAGCAAGTCCTCGGCTGCGGTGTGCGGCAGCTTGCGCATTCCGACGTCGTCGAGTATCAGCAGCGGGACGGTGGCGATGCTCTCCATGTACTCTTTACGTGTTCCCTCGGCTACAGCATCCGATAACTCGTCAAGTAAGACGTGAGCTTCGCGGTAGCGCACCTTGTAACCCTGCAAAATGACTGCTTGGCCAATGGCTTGTGCCAAGTGGCTTTTGCCTGTGCCGCCCGGTCCAACAAACAACGCATCTTCGCGCTTTGCAATGAAGTTGCCGGTAGCCAGATCGAACACCAGACTGCGGTTCATCTTCGGGTTGAAGTGGAAGTCAAAATTATCGAGCGATTTATCGGGATCGCGAAAGGCCGCCTGCTTACGGCGACGCTCGAGCAGCCGGTCCGCCCGGCGTGTCAGCTCGTCCGATACCAGACAGGCGATCAGGTCAATCGGTGCCATGACTTCCGCCTGGGCCTGCTGCAAGCGGGTTTCGAGCACCGCGGCCATGCCGCCGAGCCGCAGCTGGCGTAAGGAACGTTCGAGTTCTATAAGGTACATGAGTCGTTTTCCTGACGAGTTCGGTTTTCAATAAGGTCGCGATATTGCGTGAGCTGTCGGATCAGCGGATCGACCTGGCGCAGACTGAGTGGCAGCTGCGGGTGATGTTCGAGATAACGGCGCACGAAGCGGTATTCGCAACTACCGGTTTCCAGCGCCATCGCGCAAGCGTCATCGGTCGAGACGATGCCGTACTTCTTTGCCAACGCGAGCACGCCCAGGATGCGACGCACCGCCACCTGTCCTTGCTTGAGATGCATGGCCTGACAAAGAGCGCCGATATGCGGGCCAGCTACTCCAGCGCGGCGGAGCAGCTGTTGCGTGGATAACGGCGTACGCGGCGAACGATCTTCATCCTGGATGCGGTGGCGGCCGCGCTCTTGACGAAGATGCTCTCGTAACAACTGCCCGGAACGTGGATCGATGAGCCGAACGTGTGAGTCATTCCACTGAACGTGGATGCGGCGGCCGATCCAGCCGGGTGGCGCACTGTAGTAAGCGGCTTCGACTTCGACGCAGCCGTCCAGATGCACAGCGCGTTCGCCGTACTGGTAATAGCGAAACGGTTCCAACGGAAGTGGCAGCAGAGCGGGCCGCTCTTCGGCGAACATGGCCGCAACTTGCCCCTTTGTGGTGCCGTGAATGCGCGTATCGGCCCAGCGCTCTTCCCAGCGGTCCAGATACGCTTGCGGTCTTCCAGACTTTCAAAACGCAGGCCTTTGAGTGGCGTCTTCTTGGCGTGGCCAACTCCGGATTCGACTTTCCCTTTGCGATCTGGATCGGCGATCCGGCAAGGCATAGCAATCACGCCATAATGCTGGAGTAGATCACGGTACAGCGGATTGAGTGCGGGATCGTAGATATCGGGCGTGAGCACGCCTTCGCGCAAATTATCCAGCACCACAATCCGGGTTGCTCCCCCTAGCCGGCGGAACGCTTTCTCGTGCAGCTCGGCCCAGATGCGAGTGGTGGAGCGGAACACCAGAAGCCGCACGCTTTTCCGGCTGTATCCGAGCGTCAGCACGAACAGCCGTGTGCGGCGGTACCTGCCCGTGAGCGGGTCGCGCACCATCGGACCGGAGCCGTAATCGACTTGCGCTTCTTCACCAGCGGCGGTCTGGATCACCGCGCGTGTTTCGGGCACAGCCGCTCCGCGCAGCTTGCCTACGAATCGCTGCACGCTTTGATAACCGGCAGTGAAGCCCTGACCGTCGACCAGGTCCTGCCAGATCGCTTTGGCATTGCGCCCGCGTGCGAGCCCCAGTTCAATCAGCTCACGGTAAGGCTCGCAGGCGCTGCCACTGGAATTACGACCGGCCTGTGGGTCGGCGACCGTTATTGCCCCCGACTCAGCACCAGAGTCGGTAATCACCTCTATGTCCGGTTTTGCCGGAACGTGCCGTCCCCAGCCGCCGGGCAGGCGCACCGGAATGCCGGCGGCGCGCAGATATCCACCGATTGTCTCCCGCCGAATGTGAACTGCGGCTTCGATCCGCCGCAGAGACCACCCCAGCCGCCCCAGCGCGATTACTTGCTCTCTCTTGTCCCTGCTCAAGACATTACTCACGTCGACGGAGGGTATTCCTCACGCCTGGATCAATGTCCTGGAGCAACCTGCCTATTGGCCGCTTTTCAGGTGATTACCATTGGCCGGTTTTGGGCGATTCCCGAGGTTGACGACGGCGCCGTGTTTTCCGTTGCCGCCACAAAGCAGGGCGAACGCCCAAACGGACCCAGCGGATAAGATCAAGTCGAGACTAGTACAAGGGAAACGCTACGTTTGCGTCATAACCTCCAGTCTCAGACATGCTTCAACAGTGATATCCGCATGATTACCTCGGCTGGAGTGTACCCGTCCCGCTATTGACAAAGCGAGGGCTGCGTTTCAAAGAGTCGCCCGGCTAAACCACGCTGCCAGCCCGCCCATCGGCTGACCGAGATTGTCCCAGTCTTGCCAGAACGA
>JAFAUR010000105.1 GCA_019243205.1 Acidobacteriaceae bacterium
GCAAGTCGACAGCGATCAGTTCCAAAAAATTCTCGGCTATGTAGACGCCGGGAAGAAGGAAGGCGCCAAGCTCATGTGCGGTGGAGAGCGTGTCGGCGAGCGCGGCTACTTCGTTGCTCCGACTGTGTTCGCCGATGTCAAAGACGAAATGAAGATCGCGCAGGAGGAGATTTTCGGTCCGGTGATGAGCATCATGAAATTCCGCGACATGGATGATCTGGTCGAGCGCGCCAACAAAACCATCTACGGTCTTGCGGCCGCGGTTTGGACCCGTGACATCGGCAAAGCTCATCGGATCGCTAACGATGTCCGTGCCGGCACGGTATGGGTGAACTGCTATGACGTATTCGACGCCGCTGCGCCGTTCGGAGGCTTCAAGCAATCCGGTATCGGTCGCGAGCTCGGAGAGTACGGCCTGCAGCAGTATTCAGAGATCAAGACCGTTACGGTCAGGCTCTAACACGGGAAGGAGCAGGCCAAATGCCTGCTCCTCTCTCTCTTCTTCGCTGTTCGTCAGTTAAGCCGCAACCGGCATTTCGACGACATTATCGTTCGCGATCTTGCTCACAAGCGCGTCCGTCGCAACCCTCAATAGTTCTTCCGCCCGGTTTGTGAGATCGATTTCATCGGAAAAGCGACGCAGTTGCGTATTGAAGGCTCTGCGAAGAGGAACAAGCGCCGCTTCTAATCCGATCTTCGGGAGGTCGATCAGGGCGAACTTCAGAATGCTGTCCATCAGCACCGTTTCAACATTCAGCATCTTGTAAATCGCGCGACGGTTCTTCATCACATATTTCACGACCTCGGCGCTGCGATAGGCGAAATAATGCTCGCGCGTAAACCACGGGTATTCGTTGGTGTCCAGTGCTTTCAATTCGCGGCCCAGCTTGTTTGCCGCCGATGCGAATGCCCGGCCCAGAGCTTCCGTCTGTTGAATATCGTAGGTGAACATGTTCGTCGGCCGTCCCGAGAAAGGCGTTGTGCTTTGGTAGACCAGGATAGGATACGCAGTGTGAGGGCGGAGAAGAACTTCCGGATTAACGGCCACCCACTCCCGAACCCAGCCGCGGAGGGCGGTCTGCATGGCTTTTGAAACGGTCGAGTATGTGGGGAAGTAAGCAGCTGTGCGCTCGCGCGGCGCATTTCTCCAGACCGAGAAATCGATAGTTGTGGACTCGCAACCCGCGGCAGCCGTGGTCTTTTCTTCCACCGCTGCATTCGCTTCCGTGTTCCGCGCCGGCATCATGATAAGTACGCCCATTTGGTCTCCCCCTCCAGGATTCCGAAGCTCGTCGGCCTCGGATAATGTGTAACCTTTACTCGGTCGAGCGATTTGAACGGTAGCACGTTAAATTAGCGATTCCGGTCATTAATCGGACTGAGAGGAAGCGATCCCGCTTGCATCTGCTTGAAATAGAAAGAGAAATAAATTCTAGATTTTTTGATAATTTATGTGATTGACGATTTTTCTATCGAGTAAAACCTGAACTATTTGCAGAAATAAGGTAAATATTGCCAGGCGATTTGACGGTCTGTCCTTGCCCCCTGAAAAACCCCCAATCCTGCTATAATGAATTTGGATGGGCTTCTGGCGTTCGCGCCTGTTGGTTCAACAAGTCTGTTTGGCACTCTGCGCCTCCTGCGTTTTCCATTCCCTGTTTGCTTCTGAGCCTGCTCCTCCTTCACGTTTCCTTATCTCCATCTGATGAAGTCTTCTGTCCAGATCTCGCGTGGTGTTGAGTCGCTCTTTGGAACTC
Source organism: Acidobacteriaceae bacterium (assembly GCA_019243205.1). Classification (GTDB taxonomy): domain Bacteria; phylum Acidobacteriota; class Terriglobia; order Bryobacterales; family Bryobacteraceae; genus Bog-105. Next base: position 1,758 of record JAFAUR010000105.1, read on the forward strand.
GCGACGAAAACATCAGGCTCCTAGAGAGCTGCCTTAATCTCAGGACCCGTCTGCTCGACGGCGATTCGCTCGAACTCGAAGGCGACGAGTCTCAGGTTAGGCGCGCCGAACAGATCCTTGAAGATTACGTGAACCTCGTCAAAGAGGGCCATGTATTCAACAACGGCGACCTGAACAGCTACATGCGGGTCGTCACGGCCGATCCGAATACGTCCCTGAGGCGCCTTGTGGAAAGTGGCCGCTCGCGATCGTTCGGCAAGAAAGTACTTGCTCCTAAAACGGTGAATCAGCGTCGCTACGTTGACGCCATCGAGAATCATGACCTGACCTTCGGCATCGGTCCGGCGGGAACCGGTAAGACGTACCTTGCTGTAGCGATGGCGGTTTCGGAACTTCTCAACAAGAAAGTCAGCCGCATCATCCTGACTCGCCCGGCGGTGGAAGCCGGCGAGCATCTCGGTTTTCTTCCGGGCACTCTTCAGGAGAAAGTCGATCCGTACCTGCGTCCGCTGTACGATGCTCTTTTCGACATGATCGACGCAGAGCGTGTGGAAAAGCTTATCGAGCGAAACACCATTGAAATAGCTCCGCTCGCCTTCATGCGCGGTCGAACCCTGAACGACTGCTTCATCATTTTGGACGAAGCTCAGAACACGACGGTCGAGCAGATGAAAATGATTCTTACGCGCCAGGGATTCAACTCAAAGATGGTGGTTACTGGTGACCAGACGCAAATCGATCTTCCCAGTGGCCGGAAGAGCGGTCTTCTGAACGCAGTGGATGTTTTGCGCGGTGTCGAAGGAATCGCTTTCGTAAACTTCGACGAGAAAGACGTGGTCCGCCACGTACTGGTCCAGCGAATCGTTCGCGCCTACGATCGCTATAACGAGATGATTGGGGCCGGCCGGCAGTTGGCTCTCAAACTGGGTAACGACCCGGTGACGGAAGCTGCCGCGGAGCCTCCTTCCGATACGATGGTCGAAATCCCCGCCTACTCGGCGCTTACCTGAAATATATGTCACCCGGTGACAGTACGGTGCTCTTCAGAGCCCTCCCTGCTAAGCTACATCTCCTGGCTCAGGAACGTCGCAATTTGCGAGCCTTCGCCCGTAAACTCTCGAAAGAAATCGCGGACGGCAACTCTTTCACTTGCCTGATCACGAGCGATGCGGAGTTGCGAGACCTGAACAGAACGTTCCGCGGGCACGATTATCCGACGGACGTGTTGTCGTTTCCTCTTGCAGACGGAAGCGACACTCTGGGCGATCTCGCGATCTCGGCGGAGCGAGCCAGTTCGCAAGCTTCCGAGCTTGGTCACGCACTCACGGCAGAACTGAAAATCCTGATGCTACACGGCCTCCTCCATCTACGCGGAATGGACCATGAGACAGACTGTGGGGAAATGGCGCGAACAGAAAGAAAATGGCGTGAAGCCCTGCGCCTTCCGCCGTCTTTGACGGAGCGGGCCTCCGCGAGCGCGGATCGCGCGAGGAGGTCGGCATAAATGACGTTTGCCTGTTTGGGCGTCGCCCTCATCCTCACACTTCTGCTCACGTTCGTTTCTTACGTACAGTTGCTATATCTGGAGTCGCTGCGTCTACTGCGGCGAGAGTCACCTTCGCTCGAATACTTCCGAGAGACACTCGCTGACAAAATCGGCCTGGAAACCGAAAAGGGCTCTTTGGCATTCTCGCTCGTGAAGCATGTCTCGCTGTTCCTCATTGGCGTCTTCTATCTGTGTTCTCTTGTTCGGCCCACCGTACCGCACTGGGAGAGTGTTGTGGAAGCGATCTTCCTCTCCTGCGCGGCCATGCTGGTATCCACTTACCTCGTTCCCATGCTTTTATTCCGGCGCACGAAGGGGAGGTGGATGCTGAAAACCGTGCCTTTGATTCGGTTCATCGCTTTTTCCGCGCTGCCTATGGCAAACCTGGTGAAAGGCTTCCAGTCCTTGCTCGAATTCAGCAGGGACACGCATGGAGAAGCGCCTGCCACCGACGCGGTGGAACACATAGAGGCGCTGATCACCGCAGGCGCGGAAGAGGGAATTCTCGAAGAAGAGGACCGCAAACTGATTCACTCGGTTGTTGCGTTCGGTGACAAGAATGTACGTGAAGTGATGACGGCGCGGCCGAATATTGTTGCGATCTCGGTCGACAAATCGATTGAAGACCTGAGGCAGCTCGTCATTCACGAGCAGTTCTCACGGATACCGGTGTACGAAGGAACAATCGATAACGTCATCGGTTTCGTCCACGTCAGGGACATGTTCGAGCTCGATCCGGAGCAACGCCAATTGAAATCTCTGCGGGAGCTGATGCGTCCCGTCCCGCTCGTGCCGGAGACCAAGCGTGTAAGCGATCTCTTCCGCGAGATGCAGCGCGATGGTTCGCACCTCGTCATCGTTATCGACGAATACGGCAACACCGCGGGTCTGGCCACCATGGAAGACTTGGTGGAAGAGATTCTCGGCGAGATTCGTGACGAACACGAGCCGGATCGGGATGTCCGGCAGGAATCCGAAAACGTGTTCGTGGCGCCGGGAAGCTTGGATCTCGACCGGCTGCAGGATCTGTTCAATTTCCGGCCGAAAGAAGATACTGAATCCACTACCATTGGCGGGCTTGTAGCCGAATGGGTCGGGCATGTGCCACAGGTGGGTGAGATGGTGGAACACGGCGGACTACGGGTAGAGATCTTGGCGGGAGATGAGCGTCGCGTCGGGCAGGTGCGCATCTCACGGGCGGAAGCACCCACTCCGGTCGGTGCTCAACCATGACTGAAAGCGGCCACCGCGCGGGCTTCGTAGCTATCGCCGGGCGGCCGAATGCAGGGAAATCGACGCTTTTGAACGCGCTGGTCGGTGAAAAGCTGGCCATCACCGCGCATCAACCCCAGACGACGCGCACCTCTATTCAGGGCGTCCTGACCACCTCCGAGGCCCAAATCATCTTTGTCGACACTCCGGGCATTCACAAATCGGACACTTACTTCAATCAACGCATGATGGATACGGTTCGCACGGCGCTGGACGCGAGAGATCTCGTTCTCTACGTAGCCGATGCCTCCAGGCCGGTGACGACCGAAGATGAGCACGCCTTGGCCGCGCTTCCGAAAGGTGTGAATGCGATTCTCGTCCTGAATAAGACCGATCGCGTTGACGATAAGCGCCTTTTGTTGCCACTTATTGCGCGGTACAGCGAATTGCATTCGTTTGCCGAGACAATTCCCGTATCGGCGCTGAAGCGCGATGGTACTTCGGAATTGAGGCAGCTGATTGTGCGCTATCTTCCCCAAGGTCCGCAGCTTTATCCGGAGGATTATCTGACCGATCAACCCATGCGTTTCATGGCGGCGGAGTTGATTCGCGAAAAGATTCTTCGCGCCGCCCGCCAGGAAGTTCCGCACGCAGTTGCTGTCTTAATCGACGAATGGGAAGAAATACCAAATCTCACGCGAATTAGCGCGACCATCTACGTTGAGCGCCAGGGTCAGAAGGTGATCCTGGTCGGTGGGAAAGGTGCGATGCTCAAGAAAATAGGAATCGAGGCGCGGCAGGAAATCGAACGCCTGCTGGAACGCAAGGTCTTCCTGTCCCTGTTCGTGAAGGTTCAACCGAAGTGGCGCGAAGATCCCGCATTTGTGAGTACGGTCGACTGGCGCGCGATGATAGGGTCAGAGGATAAATGAGAAAAGGTTTCGCTGTGTCTGCGCTGGTTGTCGCTCTGAGCTTCACCGACGCAGGTCTTGCCCAGAAGAGCTCGAATCCGGACGACCGGATTTCCGATCAGGTTCGCATGCGCCTTGCTACCGACGCTGATGTGAAGGGTGGAGCTTTGGACGTGACGGTAAAAGATGGAGTCGTAACTATGAAAGGGCGCGTCGATACGGAAAAGGGCAAGGATCGGGCGACCAAGATCGCCAAGAAAGTTAAGGGCGTCAAAGACGTCGACAACGAACTGATAGTCGGGCCCCCTAAATAGATCACTCGCTTGCGGCGATCCCTGGCATTCATTTTCGTTCTCCTCACGGCCTCCGCCGCCTCGGCTCAGACTCCGGCGAACGATGACGCAACAAGGCTCATCGCGGTCGGAAAGCTTTGGGTAACCATCAAATATTTTCACCCGTATCTCGCGTATAAGAACGTGAACTGGGATGAAGCTCTGGTTCACTCGCTGCCCGCAATTCGTGCCGCGAATGATCCCGCAGCTTATGCCGCGGCGCTGAACTTTATGCTTCGCAATCTCGGCGATCCCGGCACTTACGCAAGCGTGGATTCGAAGCCGAGCAATGCCGGCGTCAAGATTGAAACGAAAAGCGACGGTACGGTAACCTTCTCGTCCGATCCTTCGCTCCCAGTGCCCAAATCTGACCCTACGCCGGAAGTGATTCGCGTGATCGAAGCAGCCAGAAGCATCGTATTCGATTTGCGGACACCGAGCAAGTTGCTCGCTGTGCTCCTCGATCAACCCTCGGTCGCCAGTACTCTGATAGCCGGCGATGCCGATCTTCCGGGAGAGCGGACCTGGGTTCACCAGGGCCTCACACCTGCGGGCAGACCGAGTTCCCCGTTTTACTTCTCCAGTTTTTCCACCAGACCTGGCCTTCATATCGCTGGTAAAGCCAGATCCAAGCGGGAGATCGTGTTCATCCTGGGCGAAGGTTCGCAGCTGCCCGCAATCGGTTGCATGATGGTTGCGAACGGCCAGGCACGCATAACGGCCGAGGGCGAACACTACCGGATATCTGGGAGCACAATGACGAGTCTCCCCATGGGCTCAGGTGTAAGCGTTGCGCTCGCGCTGTCCGAGCCGATCTTTCTCGATGGAACAGGGTTCTCTATTTCTGGGGCCCGGCGGCCGCTCGCGGCATTCCCCATGGCTCCGACGGATTCCGCGTATCCCGAGACCCGCTATCCCTCGACCGAATACCGGATTTTAGCGGCATACAAGATCTGGGGTGTGTTCCATTACTTTTTCGCCTATCGTGACCTAATGGACGAAGACTGGGACGAAGTCTTCGAGCGGTCTCTGCCGAAGTTGGGTGATGCTAAGACGGCCCGCGACTACCATCTCCAGGTGGCGGAGATGATCACGCACGTGGCAGACTCGCATGCGACAGTCCACAGTGCAGAGCTAGCCGACTATTTTGGAACCGCGCCGGTCGGCCTTCGCCTGCGTCTGATTGACAAAAAACCGATTATCACCGAAGTGCTGGACCCTGAAGCCCGTAAAGCGGGAGTTCTCCCGGGAGACGTGATCACGGCCATCGACGGAGAGAACGCAGCGGCACGCATCAACCGCGAAGCATCCTACACCGCGGCGGCAACCCAGCAATCTCTGGCTCATATCGTTACGCGGCGCGTGCTGAACGGTTCCGAAGGTTCGACCGCTGCCCTGACCATCACCGGTGAGGATGGCGTTCCGAAACATGTCTCGCTGGCCCACAGCCGTTCTTATGCCGACAGCCTCCGGCATCAACATAGCGGCGATGTTTATCGGGTCCTTGCAGGCAACATCGGGTACGTCGATCTGGACCGTTTGACGCCTGGTGAAGTCGACGCGATGTTCGAGAAACTGTGGTCGACCGCGGCCATCATCTTCGACATGCGCGGCTATCCGAACGGCACAGGATGGGCTATCGCAGCAAGGCTTACGGACAAAAAGGAAGTGCCCGCGGCCCTGTTTAACGGCCCCCTCGCGCTGACTCCCGATATTCTGCAAGGCGACGCCATCTCACAGAGCGCCAGCTACTTCTTCGTGCAAACCATCTCTCATCGGGACAAACCGACATACAAAGGCAAAACGGTGATGCTGATCGATGAGAGCACGATCAGCCAGGCCGAGCATACCGGGCTTTTGTTCGAAGCCGCTAACAAAACAGAGTTCATCGGCAGTCCCAGTGCGGGTGCAAACGGAGAGATCTCCAGTTTTATTGTCCCCGGCGGAATCACGATCGCCTTTTCCGGGCAAGACGTTCGTCACGCGAATGGCGGCCCGTTACAAAGGCTGGGTCTGCAGCCTGCCGTCACTGTCAGGCCCACGGTAAACGGGATTCGAGCTGGTCGCGATGAGGTCCTGGAAAAAGCCCAGGCGTACTTAGGCGCCGCTTTAGGTCAGGATCCGCCTTCGAGAGTCGCCCGCGCAAACGAGAGTAAATAGACCTAGTGTTTCTTCCCACCCGGCAAGTGCTTTGAAATCTCCGGCCAGAACTCCTTAAGAATATTCGAGGCTGCATCAACGCCCAGCTGCTGCACAAGCCTGAGGGATGCGTCCTTCACATCACGGTTGTCCGGATAGTAGGCGTTTGAAATAGCGACGGCCGTTGCGTTGCCAATCACCTCGGAGTAGTTGAAACCAGTTGTCCCGCTGTCGTTGTGCGTCCAGAATATCTGCCCCACGGCGTAGCCGAAACGGCTCTTGCCAGTTCCCGTGGCTTTACGAAAGTACCTCGGGTCCTGGTGTAGTAACGAAGGATAAATCGCTTCCGTCATGAAATCCCCGATGACAAAGTCCGCGTAAGACGTGCCGAAATAGCTGGCATAGCCCGAAGCGCCCTGGCCGAAAGACGGGTTTGCGTTCGTTAGCTGACCGAAACCTCCGAAAGCAGCGGCGAGAATCACTGTCCCTCGATCGAAAGAATCCTGCGTCGCAATTTTGAACTTCCCTTTTGTGGTGAGCGGCTTATAGTTCGCAAGGCAGGGTGACGTCCGGTAATTCGGTATGACTCCAAACAGGCGCTTCGATTCCAATTCAGGATTTTCGCCGCACGGCGCTGCAACGTCGGGCTTCGTAGAGCCGGGCTGGCGCGGAACGTCGCTTCGCTGCGCGAAAAGAGAGACCTGTGCCAAAGCACACCACAAAATCAATAATTTGGCGACGGTAAGCTCACGTTTCTTGTAGGGCATAATGCGAGAAATGAAGCTGACGACCTGCACCTTAGGATGGTCCTCGCGTGGCCACAGTTTCAGAATCCAAATTATCAGGTGATAAATGAAAGCGGATTTGCGACCGGTCAGCAATGGGTCAGCGAATCTTGTCTAGCTCATTTCGATAGAGCGGATTCCGAGGATAACGGGTTCCCAAGTCGGCTAGAAGTCGGCGTGCTTCACCTACATCTTTTTGGCGAAGCGCGGCCATCGCCAGCAGTATCTGCGCATACGGTTTCAGGAAGACCCCTCTGGTTGCCGTGAGTTTCAGTTTTTCTATGCCTACCTGCCTATCCGTTTGCGCACCAGTCGCATGTAACAGCCAGCGAATAGGCGCCGGTTTCAGACTCAGGAGATAGTTCTCGATCCCGATGGCAATGTACGCGTCATAACAATCGGGACACAGCTTCACTAGCTCTTCGGCCGACTGCGTTGCCTGTTTCACCTCACTGAGTGCTGCCAAATTCTGCTTCTGTATCAAAGCTAAATAGTCAGCATGCAGGCCGAGACGTAACACGTTTGCAAACCGGGCATCGATGTCGTTTGGCGACCGTCTCAGGCGCGCTTCAGCGAGATGTCTGCTTTGGTCAAGCGCTTTCTCGAAGTCACGCCTGATTTTCGGATCCGGAATTCGGCGAGACAATCCCTCATATGTCTGATCGTCAACGAAGAATTCGGACTGCAAAATCTTGAGGCGGTCAAATTCTGAAAACAGGTAGGCTGCCGCGTCGAAAACAGGACCCCGAGGATCGTCCGGATATTTCCGCTCCCATGTCTGGAAGTCTTCGTGAGCCTGCAGGAACGACAAATTGTACATGCTGTCGAAACCCTGCTGCAATAGCTCAGGTTCAGGAGTGGTTGTGATGACGGGCAGCGCGAAGGCCAGAATCGGAACAATCGTCGGGATCACAGGCCTGCTTCCATCATTGTCCGTTTGTTCCGGGTTGATGCATAAACGATTTGACGTATGATGCCCGAAATCAGCTTCAGATGCCGCTACTCGCTGTTCTCGGATACGGAGAGAGCGGGCCACTTCGATCCATCCAGGCGACGGGGAGAAGATTCGATCAACTGTACTTCAGCCAGTTCAATTGCCGTAGCTGGGCGAAGATCCCTGAAGCGGCGAGCTGAGGTGAGAACATTCTTCTCGAGTGATCCGACGGTCTGGTTATAGCTTTCGACAGTTCTTTCAATCGCCGAACCCAGCTTTGCGAAGTGCCCACTGAGTTTGATCAGTCGCGCATAGAGTTCCATGCCCGTTTCCCGAATCTTCTCTACGTTCTCCGTTAAACTCTGCTGTCTCCAGCCGTGAGCAACAGTAAGTAGAAGCGATATCAGCGTTAATGGCGTGGCAATCAGGACCCTTCGTGCGACGCCAAACTCGAGCAGCGTGGAATCCTGCTCCAAAGCCGCACTAAACAGCGATTCAAGCGGAAGGAAAGCCACCACGAACTCGGGCGAAGGCGACAATCTTTCCCAATACGCTTTCTCACCCAGGGTTTTGATGTGTGCCTTCACCTGGCGCGCGTGCTCACCGAGATGCCGGATTCGATCAGCGTCGCTGTGTGATTCGATCGCCCGCAGATAACCTTCAAGCGAGACTTTCGCATCCACTGCCACCTGACAATTGTTCGGGAGCCTTACGATCAGATCAGGCCGCTGATTAGTTTCACCGAAAAGCGTTTTCTGCTCTGCGAAGTCACAGTGCTCCAGCATGCCCGCGAGTTCCACTACGCGCCGCAACTGAATTTCGCCCCAGCGACCCCGTTGTAAAGGAGACCTCAAAGCCTGCTTCAGTTCGTCGGCCGATTGCCGCACACGCTCCTGCAACGATGTGAGTAGCTGCACTTGCGATGTCAGCTCTGCGTATGCTCCGATACGCGAACGTTCGATAGCGCTGACGTGCTCTTCAAACCTGCGAAGAGTCTGATTCACCGGTTCAGTCAATTGCGCAATCTGGTCACGGCTCCGATCGAGGAACATTTGGCTGTTGCCCTGCAAAACATCGCATGCGAGTGCTTTGAATCGATCTTCAAGCTGCTGTTGCGTTTGGGTGAGAAGTCCCAATTGGACCTGCGCCACCTCACGAGCATGGGAAACTTCCGCTTCCTTGTGCACCAGGTCGAGCTTTGTGCTTTCCAATTCACCGCGCTTACGATCGTTGTCCTCGCGCAGAGCATCGGCAGTTTTCCGCCACCGCTTTGCTTCCCCGAACTGGTAAGCCGCTATAGCGACAGCGGATATCAAAGCGATTATAAGTACGGTAATCATCATTTCGGCCGCTTCTGAAATCCTGTATCGTTCTTCCACTCCTCGAGGGTGTTGAAGACGATCGGACAATACACGGCTCGATCCGGCATATGCCACATCCTGCTTACGAGCGAGCCGTTTCCTTTCACTAGATGAGGGAACAACTGGCACGTTTGCGGACGCGCGTCGTACACCGAACAGAGATTGCCGTCCAGGAAAATGCAACCTGCATCCGTGCGCCTGAGGATTCTGCCTTCATCCCCGGTTTCGACTGTGTAATCCCGTAAGAAATCTTTGACTCTGATGCCGAGAAACCGTGCCAGGTGCTCGGCGTCGCGTTCTGAAACCTGAGTGGTAGCGACCCGGCAGCAATTGGCGCACGTTGTGCAATCTATTGAGTCTTCAATCCTCTGAGCCGCAGCTTTAAAGCGTTTCTCGATGAAATTGTGACGCTTCATCCAAGCTCGGAAGCTCTTATTCTCCTCCCGCGCCTTTTCCCCGAAGCGGCGGATCTGGACGAGGTCTGTTACCACTCTTCCAGTATCTCAAGCAAATGCTGAGAGCAAAAACAATCCATCCCGATTCTGTTTCGACAGGGCACCTTCAGCCCGTGTGAGTCTGATAATGGATTTGTGACCGACCAGCTTTTCCTCTCCATCTGGCTTGAGAAAGGTGCGAAACCAAATCGGTTACGGCACTTCGAAGCGTTGCTGAGGCTTTTCCCGTTCTCTCAGCGCGAGCAGCCTCAATCCACGTTCAGTGTTTCGGCTATCGATTCAACCGAGCCGCCATTATTGGAGCGGCCGTTCAACGGGCCAGTGGACCCGGCGGAAATCACTGCACTTCTTCGTGACTTCAAAGGCGACGACGTCGCGTACCGTTATGAAAGCTGGTGGGATCTCTGGCGATTCGACTCGGATTGGGTCTTGCGTCCCGCAAGAGTCCTTTTGTCCTGCTTTGGGCCCGATTTCGACAACGGAACGGAGCGCAAGGCCGTGGACCAGGAGGATTTACGAATCGATTTCGGGGTGGACAGCAATTATTTACCCCAGCTTGGAGTTCCGGGTGCGAAGCTGACGGAATCGAATATCCGAAGCTTATTGCGGGTTGTGCATGAGATCGATTCTGCACTGCCCGTGGAGATCCGGCGTCTCGAAACCGAATCTGGCGAGAATTTCGCTGACAGGCTGCAGCAGAGCCTGACACCGACTGAACGAGTGCAGTAGCCCTCAGTAGATCGTCAGCGGTATCCTCTGCGAACTGAAAGAGAAGCCAAAGCTCAACCGGTTGTCGTTGACGGCGTTGTAAGGAGCGAGGTTTCCGTAGCGGATGAAATCGTACCGGAAATTGGCGGAAACATGGCGGAAAATGTTGTAGCCGTAAGAAGCACCGATTCCTGCCGTCGAGTAATTAACCCCCACAGTATTGGCTACACTGTGGAACCGGTTGTAATTGCCGCTGATGCTGAGATTCGCTCTCTTCGTTCGCAGCGTGCGCGAGTAGACGCCCGCGAAGAATAGAGAGTTTGAAGCGAGATAGTATCCATTTCCGGAAACGATCGCCTGACCCCCGCTGACCGAGAAGGATGATGTCCTGTAAACGCGCGATACGCCGACCGAAAATGCGGGCAAATTCGCAGTCGATTCGTAGCGCCCGAGGACGTAGCCGCCCACCGTTTGCGGTCCGTTTGGGGTCTGGATGATCAACGAGACCGGGAGCGAGGCGACCCCGACAGTATCGCTGTGGCTTACACCGGCAGAGGCGTTAACAAACCAGTGTTTCGGAAAGGCATACGACATGTTGCCGTAGTAACCGTCAACCACCGCATCTCCCGCATTCAGTTGGTAACCAAAGTAGCTGTGAGAATAGCTTCCTCCGATTGTCAAACGGGGGCTCACGCGGTAGACAATAGAGCCCGTCCCGGAGCCGCCGGTTGTCCCGATACTACCTGGGTAGTTGAATCGCTGCAAAAAGAAATTCCCGCTCACAACATAGCTCAGATGGCGGGATTGCCGATAGGACAGTGTCAAGCCGGCCCCTAGGAACTTAGTCTCCGTGCTGAAGGGATTCGTTTGCACAAAAGTGCCGCTGGAGGGCAGATAGCTATTCACTCCTGTGCCGTAAAAATATATCCCTCCACTTGTCCCGGCATTGATTGTCCAGCGGCGGTTGATACGTTTCAGGTACGACATCGAGAGATTCTGATCTGTTCCGCTGCCCCAATAGTAAGTTGTGGAGTTCCGGAAGTCGCCGCTATAGGCGATTGAGAAAAAACCGTCCTTGAATGCGTGATAACCGCTGATCCCGCCCCCGACGTTGTAGCCAAAACTGCCGTTATTCACAACCTGCCCGTTGCTGTTGAAAACAGGCGCATAGGAATCATACACACCGTTGACAAACGCGTAGTAGTTGAAATAATTGTGTTCGAAAAACTGGTCCGCAAGCGTCACCGGTTTCCAAACGGTTGCTTGCTGGGGCGCCTGCTGTGCGGATGCCAACGCAGCTAAGAGCAGTAGTAGAAAGACAGCGCGAATTCTCACATCACCTCCGGCCGCCACCAACTCTGGGACGGCGACGGTTTTTGGCCGACTCGCGACCTTCGGCGAAAGATGATTGACAGCAGTTGCCTTCAGACCCCGGTCCGGCGTTTCTCGAACCTCCCAGTCTGCCGAAGCCGTCGCAGACTGTCAAGCAAAGAAGTAGTGCGTAGATCCTGCTAATCTCAGAAGTTGCGTGTCGCCCTGATCGGTTACGGCAACGTCGGTAAAGCATTCGCGCGATTACTCGGCAGCAAGCATTCTTCCTATCCGTTCCGCATCGTCGCCATTCATACCGCGCGCCACGGGACCGCCTATGATAGTCGCGGTCTAAGCTTGCACCCTGAATTCGGCGCGCCCGCTGCCTCCATTGAGGAATTCCTGGATCGCGCGCGAGCGGACGTAGCGGTTGAAATCACAACTCTCAACCCGGAAGGTGGCGAGCCTGCCGTGTCCCATATTAAAGCTGCTCTGGGCCGGCATATCCATGTCATCACTGCGAACAAGGGGCCTATCGCCAATGCGTATGCGGAACTCTCTGCCGACGCGAAAATGGCGCAGGTCGAATTCCGCTTCGAGTCAACCGTCATGGACGGCACACCGATCTTCAATAATGTCAGGAACAATCTGCCGGGAGTGAAGATACTGGGCTTCACCGGGGTCCTGAATTCCACCTCGAAAATCGTTCTTGCCGCCATGAAGCGTGGGTTGAGTCTGGCGGACGGCATTAAAGAAGCGCAAACGCTCGGAATCGCAGAGGCCGATCCGTCTTACGACCTCGAGGGCTGGGATGCTGCGGCGAAGGCTGCCGCGATTGCGAACGTACTGATGGATGCCCGAGCCACGCCGTCGGATGTTGAGCGGCGCGGGATTGGCGATATTACTCCTGACGATCTCATTGACCTGGCGCAAAACCACAAAACGATGATTCCCATTGCGCGTGGCGAACTGGCCGCCGGCGGTTTACGACTTCAAGTAAGACCCGAAGTCGTCGACGACACGGACCTGCTCGCAGGTGCCAGCGGTAGCTCGAATCTCCTCCTGCTGCACACAGATCTCATGGGGACGATCGGCATTATTTCCATCAATCCAGGAGTGGATCAAACTGCCTACGGTCTGTTCAGCGACTTGATCGATATTGCGAAATCGCTGTAGGATCAGCTCAGCAGCTGGCGCACTTTGTTGAGATCCTCTGGTTCCCCGAACTTGGCCCCGGTGAGAGTGGGCTCGATTGCGCGAACAAGACCTTGAAGAACAGATCCTGCTCCCACCTCGACAAACCTTTCCACACCCGCGAGCCTAAATTGCCGGACAGAATCGGTCCACCGAACCGGGTTCGGGATCTGCTCATACAATCCATCCCGGGCCTCCGTTCCGGTTTGCACGAGACGGGCCTGCCAGTTGTTCACGAGCGGGACAGACAAATCCCGGAAGGTGATGGCATTCAAATCGGTTCGCAGCTTCTGTTGTGCCGGTTGCATGAGAGAACAGTGAAATGGTGCGCTGACCGGGAGCAGAATCGCCCGTTTGGCGCCCGCGGCCTTAGCGAGTTCCATCGCGCGCTCAACCGCGCCGCGGTGACCCGCAATCACGATTTGATCAGGTGAGTTCAGGTTCGCAGCGGAGACGACCTCGCCTTGCGCAGCGTCGCCCAAAACGGAATCCAGACATCCTTCGGGCAACTTCAGCAGCGCCGCCATGGCTCCAACTCCTTCGGGTACTGCCTCCTGCATATAACGGCCTCGCTTTCGTACCAGAACCAGGGCATCGGCGAACCGGAGCGAGCCCGCGGCTACCAGAGCGGAGTACTCTCCCAGGCTATGGCCCGCAATAAGGCCTGCGCGGAAGCCTTCCCGCTCGAGAATGCGAAAAGCGGCGACGGAAACCGCCAGAAGTGCGGGCTGAGTGTTTTCCGTCCGGCGCAGCTCGTCCTCTGGGCCCTCAAAGCAAAGCTTTGCTAGCGGAAATCCCAGGGCATCGGCCGCTTCCTCGAAGGTTAGCCGCGCTTCAGGATAGCTGTCGGAGAGTCCTTTTCCCATGCCTACGTACTGGGAGCCCTGGCCGGGGAATAAGAAGCCGACCTTAGGACTCACCGGTAGTCTTCTCCGGAAGTTTTGAAACCATCAAACTTTAGTTTCCTATGACTCTGGCCGAGAAGTCTTTTTGAGAAGCCCGGCAAGCCCAAGCGGCGTCAGATAAACAGAGGGTGTTGCGCCCCGAACTGTTCTATAGTGAAAACGAAGATGAAGAAGAAGGCTGTCAACGAGCCGATCATATCTCCGGAGATTCTCGAGCTTGCAAAAAAGTCGATGCAGCCGGAGCGTGTCCGCCCTCCGAAGCCTTGCGCCGTCTGCGGCGCGGTCTCGAATCCTGTTTCCGGGCCTCAATCGTCAGAAGACTTGTGTTGGGTCTGCCGGCGTTTGAAAATCAGCGCCTGGCGTGAATCCGAAGGCCAAATCGCCGCCCAAGAATAGCTCCTCAATGAGCTGAGCCGCCGCCATTCCGCACCAGTACCTGCGCCTGCAACCAAGCGTACAATCTGTCGGGCCATGTCTTCAGGACATTGTCAGCCGGAGCTAACCCGACTCCGTGGTGCCCCTTCAAGTACACGTGCATCTCGGCCGGTACACCCGCTTTCCGCAAGGCTAAATAGAAAAGAACGCTGTTTTCGACGGGAACCGTCTGATCTTCGGTCGTGTGGAAGAGGAAGGTAGGCGGCGTGTCCTTTGTCACCTGCAGCTGATTAGACAGCGATTCCACCAGCGCAGGGTTCGGCTTCTCACCCAGCAGGTTGGTTCTGGATCCAACATGGGCGTACGGATCTTCGAGCGAAATGACGGCATAAGCCAAAATGAGGAAATCCGGGCGGGAACTTTGGCGCTCGATTATGTCCGTCGCGCTCGCATCGCCTTTGTCGAAGTGGGTACCCGCAGTCGAGGCCAGGTGACCTCCCGCAGAAAATCCCCAGATCCCGACTCGATCGGGGGATATGTTTAGGTCTGCGGCATGGGCCCGCAAGTAACGGATTGCACGCTGGGCGTCCCAAAGTTGCACCGGATAGTGGTACTTCGGTCCCAGCCGATACTTCAAAACAGCCGCCGAGATTCCTCGGTCAGTGAGCCATTTCGCAACATCGGATCCTTCCTTTACCATCGAGAGATGTTGATAGCCGCCTCCCGGACAGACGACCACCGCAGCATCTGTCCGGTTGGGGCCGCCAGCGCCATAAGTAGTTAACGTCGGTGTATCCGCATCGGCGTTGCCTTGTGCGCCGGGCGCCCCGTTCGTCCACAACGGGATCGTGTTCTGCGCATTAGCGGCGATGCTGCAACAGAAGACCAGAGAAACGGCGAGAATCGATCCCCGTAAACGTTTTGTGGCCATATCAGAGGCTCCGAACCGGCATATTGACGATGTCGTCCACCCGCATTGTTTCTTTAACGACGAACGGCTCTCCATATCGAACTCCGATCAGGTTTCCATAGAAGCGCGCCACCGCCGAAAGCCGGTCCTCCACTTCGCGCGTTCGGGGGAACAAGTCGGAACCGGCAGCGGACTCACCTCCATACTGGGACACGTATTTCAGCAACGCGTTCATTCTTCGTTCGAAATGCCGCGAGATATCGACTACGAATGAAGGCGTCACGTTGGCGTAGGACGATGCGTAGAGAATCTTGAATGGCCGGTGCGGAGGGGTGTCCTCCTCCAGCCGTCGCAGCCCTGAGAGAAAACACGCTTCGTAACCAATCTCTGCGGTCCGGTAGTGATCGGGATGCCGGCCAGTCCAATAAGGCAGGATCACTACCCTTGGCTTGATCCTGCGGATTATTCCAGCCAAAGTCATGCGTGCAGTAACCGTGTTCTCGAGTCGAGCATCCGGCCACCGCAAATTCTGACGCCACGACAAGAGGAGGTCTTCCGCAGCGCCCTGAGACTCACGAATACGAATCTCGGGTGTGCCCCGGGTCCCCATGTCACCCGCCGTCAGGTCCAGCACGCCGGTCCGGTATCCAATGTCGGCACTTGCCACCAGCGTTCCCCCGCAGGTCTGCTCTACGTCGTCGGGGTGGGCGGCTATGGCTAGCACATCCAGCGGGCGCAGGTTTTCAAACGGCTCGTTGGGATCGTGCATTGCGGGTTAGTATGAGTAACGCGGACGATTCACCACAAAGAGCCGAACAAATAACAGACCGGCCAGAAATCCGCCAACATGCGCGAACCAGGCGACTCCGCCCTGGTCGGTGAAGCTGCTGAAGGATGCGAGGCCGCTGAGTAACTGAATCGCGAACCAGTAGATCAGCATGAAGGCTGCGGGAATTTCGATTGTCGTGATGAAGATGATGATGAAAACCAGAGTGACTACGCGCGCCCGGGGGTAAATCAAGACAAACGCCCCCATCACACCTGCAATGGCGCCGCTAGCGCCCAGAGTTGGCACGGGACTTCCTAGGTTGAGCATCAGCTGTACCAAGGCAGACGCTATACCGCATAGCAAATAAAAGATCAGAAAGCGGCCCGACCCGAGCGCGCCTTCTATATGGGACCCGAACACCAATAGAAACCACATGTTTCCGATCAGATGTAGCCAGCCCCCGTGCAGAAACATCGATGTCACCAGGGCAGAAGGGCGGAAATGATCGGGAACGAGCGCGTAATGAGCAATGAAGGCGCTCTCCAGATACCGCGGCTGAGCCGTTTCAATGAGAAAGCAGAAAACGTTTATGGCGATCAGGACGAGCGTCATGACGGGCGTTCCCCGGCGCAGGATCAGCGCCCGCAGCGGAATCATAGGCCGATTTCGGCCCCGGAGCTGTTTCTAGCAGTCGCAGCCTCCTCGATCTCAAGGTCCACTAACCTGCTCCGTCGCCCTGTTTCCGCTTCGCGCAAAAGCGCCCGGACCTCGCCGACATCCGGCAGATGTCCACGAGCGCCCAGAGCGGTGCAGTTTAAAGCGGCAGCCGCGTTGGCGAAAGTTAGAGCTTCCATCATGTTCAGGTTCCGAATGAGCGCGTAGCAGAAGGCGCCATGAAATACGTCGCCCGCGCCCGTCGTGTCAACGCACGGAATCTCGAATCCTGCGGAGTAGTACCATCGTCCCGATTCCAGAGCCACGGCACCGTAATGACCCAGGGTCATTGCAGCAACACGCATCCCGTATTCCTGTTGTAATCGAGCGAGAGCTTCAAGAGGGTCGTCTTCTCCGGTCCACTTGGTTGGCCATCCGGAGCCTGCGACTAAGAAATCGACAACTCTCAAGACGGATTCAAAACCAGGATAGACGGTGTCTACGTCGAGCGAGACAGGGATTTGATGTCTCCGGGCCAGGAAGCCGGCCCGTTCGGCCGCCTCGATGTCGTATCCGTCGATGTGAAGCAGCCTGCATTGCCCGATTTCCTCCTCCCGCACTTCTTCGCGCCGCAGGCGAAGAGAGTCGGCACGGTGCCACAGTACCGTGCGCTCGCCGGTCCGCGGGTCGATCAATATGTATGCCGTTTGATTCGGGCAGCCCTGGCGGACGATCAATCCCGAAACGTCTACTCCGGTTTCCCGCAGGCTTGCCTGCTGAATCTGGCCACGCAGGTCGTCTCCTATCGTACCGATGTACTTGGCCGAAAGGCCGAGCTTTGCGCAGGCGACTACCGCGGTTGCCACTTGTCCGCCGGGACTTAGAAACTCTTCCCTGTACGCGACTTTCCCGGCATAAGGCGGGAACTGATCAAGAAGTACGACGGTATCGGTCGCGTTAAGACCGATGCCTAGGACATCGAACTGCTGGTTCAAATGAGGCTATTTCTTGACGGAATCGGGAACTTCGTAAAGATAGATCATGTGCGTCGCGCCGTGTTTCCCACCGCTCTCAGCGGTATCGATCGGCTTCCATCCGGGAATCGGATAGTCATAAGAAACCACGCGAGTGTTCGGATGGAGATATTTTTCCAGCTTCGGCCGAAGGGTATCGTTGGCCGTCGTGGCTAAATACAGCGTTACGACATTGGCCGGGCTCAGATCTGCCCGCATGAAGTCTCCGTGGATGACGGTTACCTGATTCTGCAAGCCTTTCTTTTTAACGTTCTCGGCCGCTGATCTGGCGAGATGATCCGATATCTCGATGCCAACCGCTTTGACGTTGAATCGTTCGGCGGCTGCAATCAATATCCGTCCGTCCCCACACCCCAGGTCATACAAGGTCTCGCCTGGCTTGAGACCGGCCATATCGAGCATCTTGTCAACGGCGTGCTCGGGAGCAACCACGTACGGCGCAAGATTGTTGCGAAAATCGTCAAGCTTCGGCTCTTGCCCAGCTCCGAGCAACGGAACTATGCACAACAATGCCAGGCCAAGAAAACCGCGTTCCAGTACCTGGATTCCCATAATGCTTCTCCCCTGAGTCCTTCCAGCTTACCTTAGCGTAAGCTGCCCTGTTACCGCTCACTCCCGGTAGCGGCACCCTCCAGCAAATGCTGCCGTTTCGCACGCACAATCCGCGAAACCATCTCGGTCGTCGAAAGCCACAGATCGCGCGGGCGCGAGATGGTGTACTCCGTTCCTCTAAATGGCTTGATGGCGTGGCTGATCGAATCCTTCCAAGGCACTGCCTGTGGATTGAGATTGTAGTTCATGTAAAAGACAGGGCAGTCTATCTCTCCGATGCGGCGCAGGTCGGTTTGGGGTACATCGGCAGCCAGCATCGCCTTCGGACCAGCGAAGATGACGGCGTCGGGATGCGAGGAGGATCCTACTTCTTTTTCAATCAGGTCCTGCAGAAAATCCGTCTCGGCGTGTTTCTGGGCAAGCTTCGCCACGTTGACGGTTCCCAGTTTCATGGTCTGGAGAGCCTTCCCGAGCGCGGCAAAGTCAATCTGATCCGCTGCTTCCTGCCTGTAGATCACCCGGCTTTCCTCCATATTGAATGCCACCAGAGACACCTTTCCGATGTGCGGATCGCGTTCTATCTCGCGCAAAATCGTGAGGAGGGCATCCGTGTCCGACCGTTGTAAACTGGCCGACTGAGGGTTCTGGGGGGCGAAATTGACCAGCAGTTTTACAGCTAACGTATCGGGGGACGGCTGACCGACGCGCTCCAGGGGCCGGTTGATGAAAGGTTCAGGGACGGACTCCGTAACTTCATCGGGATTGATGAAAAGCGGCATGAGCTTGTCCTTGCTCGTCAACGCCGCTTCGAGATCCCAACTCGAAGAACAGATACGCTCTGAGCGGTCTCGGGCGAGCCAGTCGACATGATACTTGCCTTGACCGAGGTCGACTGTCCCTTGTAGCAGCGCATCGCCCTTGACGTCTTCATCCAGGGTAGGTACCCGGAAATGCTGAACAAAATTAGCGGCCTGGCTCTTATCGGCTATTGGATATACCCGGAACACGACCGTCAGAACCTCGCCTTCCCCGGCGAGTTCCCGCAACGGAATCGTCACGTCATAGCCGCTGTGGAACCGCAGATCGAACCCTAGCTCGACCTTGTGTTCAGCTACCGTGCACGGAAGATCCCGACGGTTTTCGTTCGCCTCAAGGATGGCGACATCCGAGGGCATCAACGTGACTCGTTCGCCGGGTTGGCTTGGTTTAAGCAAAATTTGGGAATTCGCCGCGGGCGCGCAGGCGAAAGCTGCCAGCAAACAGATCAGAGCGGGACCTGCTGTCGCGCGCCGCGAAGAGCCGGTGAACCCGCCATAACGTGAACACAAAACCGATAACCGGGATCCCATGTTCCCCCAACTCACGGTTGAAGTGCAATCACTCAAGGGACTTTTGACGTCCTCTGGCCTCATTATTATGCCGCAATCTGGACGGACCTATACGCATTTGCACGGGAAAGGTTGCGGAAAAGTACCGTCGCATTCGTCTCGCTGCCAGATTGGTCCGCGTCGGGCGAGAATAATCTCGCACTCGGGACTGATACGATCTCTGTGCTACAGTTTCGGAAGATTATGGCCTCCCGCAGTGTGAACAAGGTGATCCTGGTCGGAAATCTCGGCCGTGACGCCGAGACAAAATTTACTCCATCGGGGGCATCCGTTACCCGGTTTTCCGTTGCGACCACACGGAGTTGGAAGGATCAGGCGAGCAACGAGTGGAAAGAAGAGACCAACTGGACGAATGTCGTTCTTTGGAGACAGGAAAACCTGGCTAACTATCTGACCAAGGGAAAGCAAGTTTACGTCGAGGGGCGGCTTCAGACGCGCAGTTATGACGACAAGGACGGCAAGAAAGTTTATACGACTGAAGTTGTTGCCGACGACGTAATCCTGCTGAGTGGTCGTGGCGACGGCGGAGGCTCTGAGGGTGGCGTCCAGCAATCGCGTCCTGCGGGCGCGCGCGGTCGCGGCGGGCCAGCAGCGCCTTCTGCTCATGCCGAAGACGACGCGTTCGGGGGAATGGGCATAACCGACGACGACGTGCCTTTCTAAGCGCCGGATGGATGTGCCTGAGCGAAGAGCCGTAAGTAGCTTATGAATTCAAACTAATACGGGAGGTCAATCCCGCAGCACGGCGTCGATAATGCTGACGGGCGCCTTCGGCATGATAAGGTCCTCGGAAAGTAATCGTCCAACGAATAACGAACTCGACATTCTCATCATCGAGAATGATCCTGCTACTGCCCGGCTTACCAAAGAAGCGTTCCGCGAAGTCGGTCTCTACGAAAGAGTGCATTCTGTTCCTGATGGTGACGAAGCTTTGGCGTGTCTGCGGCGGGAAGGGAAGCACGCGAATCATCCTTATCCGGACATCATCTTTCTCGATCTGCATTTGCCCAAGAAGTCCGGTTTGGAGGTTCTGCGGGAAATTAAGGCAACGCCCCGGCTTGTCGCAACTCCCGTCGTAATCATCTCCGGATCGGATAATCCGCACGAGATCAGGCAGGCATACGAATTGCACGCCAGTTGCTACATCCGCAAACCGGATGACCTGGACCGGTTTCTGTATTTCGTCAAGGTGTGCTTTGATTTCTGGGGCGGTGTGGTCACGCTTCCCCCGCGGGACGAACTCACCTCGGACGTGAATCGGTAGTTTCTCCCCCCACCTGAATTGCTTCCGGACATTCAGCGTTTTGCGACGCGAAACGCACTGCGGGGTTCGCTATAAGAAAAGGGTATGTCAAACGCGAGCTGCGATATCGGACTGATCGGCCTAGCGGTGATGGGACAGAATCTGGTCCTTAATATGAACGACCACGGCTTCAAGGTTGCCGTGTTTAACCGGACAGTTTCGAAGGTGGATGAATTCCTGCAGAATGAGGCCAAAGGAATGCAGGTTGTCGGCGCGCATTCGATTGAGGAACTCGTTAAAGCTTTGAAGAAACCTCGCCGGGTGATGCTGATGGTCAAGGCCGGAGACACGGTTGATCAGATGATCGAGCAGATCGTTCCATATCTCGAAAAGGGCGACATCATCATCGATGGCGGCAACTCACACTTCCCCGACTCGAATCGCCGGACGAAGAGCCTGAATGAGAAGGGCATCCTCTTCATCGGGACCGGCGTTTCGGGCGGCGAAGAAGGCGCGCGCACGGGTCCCTCCATCATGCCGGGAGGCAACCCCGAAGCATGGCCGTATGTCAAAGACATTTTCCAGTCCATTGCTGCAAAGGTAGAAGACGGTTCGCCGTGTTGCGATTGGGTCGGCGAGGACGGCGCCGGGCACTACGTGAAGATGGTCCATAACGGTATCGAGTACGGAGACATGCAGCTGATCTGCGAAGCCTACCAACTGCTCAAAGACGGTCTCGGCTTAAGCGCAGACGAGTTGGCCAATGTCTTCGCCGAATGGAATAAGGGCGAGCTGGACAGTTTCCTGATTGAGATCACCGCCCAGATCTTCGGGAAGAAAGATGATGATGGCGAGCCGATGGTCGATAAAATCCTGGATACCGCGGGCCAAAAGGGTACCGGAAAATGGACTGCCATCAGCGCGCTCGACCTGGGCATGCCTGTGACCCTGATCGGCGAAGCAGTTTTCGCGCGCTGCTTATCGGCTCTGAAAGACGAGCGGGTGGCAGCATCGAAGGCCCTGCATGGGCCGAAGCATAATCAGGATTCGCACGGTCGGGAAGCGTTCATCGAAGATGTTCGGCGGGCGCTCTACTGCTCTAAGGTCATCTCGTATGCTCAGGGCTACATGCTATTGCGTGAGGCGGCCAAGGAGCAGGGCTGGAATTTGAACATGGGTGGAATCGCCCTCATGTGGCGCGGCGGTTGCATCATCCGTAGCCGCTTCCTTGGCAAGATAAAGGCCGCCTTCGATCAGAATCCGAACCTCCACAATCTCCTGCTCGACAGCTTCTTCAGCATTATCCTGAATGAATATCAGGGCGCATGGCGGAACGCGATCATCCATGGCATCGGCTTCGGTGTGCCGACACCTGCATTCTCGACCGCGCTGGCGTTTTTTGACGGCTACCGAACGGCGCGGTTGCCGGCCAACCTGCTCCAGGCACAACGCGATTTCTTTGGCGCGCATACATACGAACGCGTGGATCGGCCGAAAGGCCAGTTTTTTCATACCAACTGGACCGGTCGTGGCGGCCGCGTAGCCTCCGGCTCTTACAACGCTTAGCGGGCCCTAAGTAATGTTTGAGAATCTCGGCGATCTATAGTGTTGCGTTCAGCAAGCAAACGGAAAGGATACGGAAAAACGACATGAGTTATGGCTTTGATATTCGGCCCCAAAGCGGAGGTTTGGATTTTGTTTCAGTTGGGGCGCTGGTTCACCGCCTCGATCCCGGCATCATTCCATTCAGGAAAGCAAACGAATGTCTGATACACGTCAGCGGCGGGGAGTTCAACGTCGCCGCGAATCTCGCAGACTGTTTCCGCATGAACACTGGCATCGCCTCTGCGATGGTCGATTATCCGATCGGAGAGCTGGTCGCCGAGCGTGTACGAGCGATGGGCGTCCAAGCGTTCTACAAATACTTTAAGCACGACGGAGTAGCGGGGCCGAACATCGCGACGGTTTACAGTGACCGCGGGCAGGGCGTGCGGGCACCCGTAGTGTTTTATAACCGGTGCAATGAAGCTGCGGCGCAACTGAAGCTAGGTGATTTCAACTGGAGCGCCATGTTCACCAAGGGCGTCCGCTGGTTCCACAGCGGCGGTATTTTCGCAGCTCTATCCCCGACCACCTCCGACGTAATCATCGAAGGGATGCAGGCCGCGAAAGCGGCTGGGGCGGTGATTTCATTTGATCTGAATTACCGCGCCAAACTCTGGAGTGTTATCGGCGGCCACGATAAAGCGGTCGAGGTCATTAATCGCATCGTGCAGAACGTTGACGTTCTGGTCGGCAACGAGGAAGATCTCCAGATGGGGCTGGGCATTCCTGGGCCGGAGGTCGCTGCGAAATCCAAGCTCGATCCCTCCGCATTCTTCTCGATGATGGATCAGGTCCGGAAGAAGCATCCACAGGTCAAGATCGTCGCCACGACTCTGCGCGAAGTGCATTCCACGAACCGGCACAGCTGGAGCGCGGTCGCCTGGATCAACGGGAAGACTTTCCAGGCGCCGACGGCCGAGTTGGATGTATATGATCGCGTCGGCGGCGGCGACGGGTTTGCTGCCGGGTTGATCTACGGGCTGCTCACGGGAGCGGCGGAAGAGGAAGCAGTTCGACTTGGCTGGGCACACGGGGCACTGCTCACGACCTTCCCGGGCGACACAACCATGGCTACGCTTGATCAGGTGTTGAACGTTGCCAAGGGCGGATCGGCGCGGATTCAGCGCTAATCCTTTTTAAAAAAGGGTAATATCGAACCCGTAAAACGGGTGTTATGATCGAGGCAGAAAGCACACTCACATGGGGATGGGCAATCTGCCTCGCATCTCTCTCGCCGTCCGGTCGTCGTTGTGGTTGCACCGCAATTTGCTTCTCAGCGCCGCTGCATTCTCCCTTGTTATCGCAGGGATTCTAGCGCTTTGGCCGGCGCGCGGAGTCGCTGCGCCGGCTGACTCGAAATCCGTCGACATTCGCGTCAATAAGACGCTCGTTCTAATCAACGTCACCGTTACCGATCCGCTCAATCGTTTCGTCACTGGTCTTGAGAAGGAGCACTTCCGGCTGTTCGAGGACAAAGTGGAGCAAGAAATCACGGAGTTCTCGAGCGAAGACGCCCCCATATCGATCGGCTTGGTTTTTGACACGAGCGGCAGCATGGGATCCAAACTCCAGAAATCGAGGCAGGCGGCGGCTGAGTTTTTCAAGACGGCGAATCCATCTGACGAATTTTTCCTGGTCCAATTCAATGACCGGCCCGAACTTGTCGTACCGTTTACCACCGACACGGACAAAATCCAGAGCGCGCTGACCTTCACTCAGTCGCGCGGGCGAACGGCTCTGCTGGACAGCGTCTATCTCGCGATGCACGAGATGAAGAAGGCGAAAAATCCGCGTAAGGCGCTGCTCATCATCTCCGACGGCGGGGATAATAGCAGCCGGTATACCGAAACGGAAATAAAGAATGCGGTTCGGGAAGCGGATGTTCAAATCTTTGCGATCGGCATCTTCGAGTCAATGGGGAACCGTGGCCGCACTCCCGAGGAAGCGGCCGGCCCGGGATTGCTGAATGAATTGTCTGAACAGACGGGTGGCCGTGAGTACGCGGTCGAAAACGTAGCCGAGCTGCCCGACATCGCCGCTAAGATCGGAATCGAGCTTCGTAATGAGTACATTCTGGGCTATACGCCCAAAAACAGGGAGCGCGACGGCAAATATCGCCGGGTGCAAGTCAAACTTAATCAGCCCCGCGGGCTGCCTCCGCTCAAAGCCTACTTCCGGCTCGGCTATTATGCCCCGACTCAGTAGACCTTGGAAGATTTTCACTTTACTTCTGTGTTGTGCGTCGGCTTCGGCACTGTTTGGACAGTTTCGCTCCGATACGCGCCTGGTGGTCCTGCACGCCAGTGTCACCGATAAAAAGGGCAAGCTGCTCACCAACCTGAACGAGAACGCTTTCAAAATTTTCGAGAACGGTGCACCACAGCAGGTGAAGATTTTTCGCCGGGAGGATGTCCCGGTTTCGCTCGGCATCATTATCGACGACAGCGGGAGCATGATGACCAAGCGTGCACGGGTCGAGGCGGCGGCCCTTGCCATGGTTCGGGCTTCGAATCCGCAGGACGAGGTCTTTATCGTCAACTTCAACGACGATGCTTACCTGGATGTTCCCTTCACCAGCGATGTTCGCAAAATGGAACAGGGGCTCGCGCGCATTGATTCCCGCGGCGGTACGGCAATGCGGGACGCAATCAATATGTCGCTCGATTACATGAAGTCGGATGCCAAGAAGGACAAGAAGGTTCTGCTTGTCATAACCGACGGTAATGACAACGCGAGTGCGGTGAGTCTCGAAAAGGTGGTTGCCCGCTCGAATCAGGGCGATACGCTCGTGTACGCGATCGGGCTCTTCACCGAGGAAGAGAAACACGAGGCCGCTAAGGCCAAAAGAGCTCTCACTGAGCTGACTTCTGCGACCGGCGGCCTGGTGTTCTACCCGAAGGACGTAAACGAGGTGCAATCTCTTGCGGTCGAAATCGCCCACGACATCCGGAATCAGTACACCATCGCGTACACCCCAAGTATTCAGGCCCTCGATGGCAGTTACCGCCAGATCAAAGTCACCGTGGACGCGCCTGGGAAGCCGGTAGTTCGCACGCGGTCGGGCTATTATGCCACGCCCGACCTGAACAACCAGAAGAGGAGCGCCATGGCTCGTACTCCTGCTTCAGATTCCATCCCGCGATGATGTTTCGCTTTCTGTGGACCGCCTCCCGGGGGTATCGCTTCCGCCCCTGGGAATCTCCGTACCTTCGCTGGCGTATTGAAACCTACTCCGGCATCCCCGCTGACAGCATTACGGCGCAAATTTTCTTCCGGTTCGTCTGGAGCGAACGCAAGTCGCTCCTCGAGTATCTGCTTTGGGTGCGACGTATGCGGCGAATCTACCTGCGCTGACTACTCTGAACCCAGCTGTTCTCGCTCCTGCATTCTGAACACATAGTTCCCGGATCCGATCTGGCACACAACGTCACCGCCCATCCGTGTAACAGAAGTGATACCAGGAACAGGCGTCTGTGCGGGCATGCCATTCAGCCACACTCTTTTACCGCTCTCCACCAGAGCCGGATCTTCCAGTTTGAGCAGAGGGAAGTGCACGCTCGCGGTTGAGCCGACAGGAATTCTTACCTTCAGTTCATAACCGGCGCCTATCCGGGCCCACGCGCTCGACACTTGACCCCGGATGGTTTGGGTGGACGCTGACGCCCAGCTGAGGCCATGAACCAGCTGCGGCTCTATGCGCACGCTTTCGAATGCAACCCCTTGCCCGCGGTTGATCCCGGCGAGCGTATTGTAGAGAAACGTTCCAGCGCTTGCGAACATGTGGTGATCGTGGGAATTCATCTCAGGCCCGGTGCGCTCCTGCCAAAGCTCCCAAAGCGTGGTTGCTCCGCGTGCCAGCATGAAGCCGTAACCGGGATAATCAGGTTGCGTTAAGACTTCGTAAGCGAGGTCGGCGTGCCCGTGCGAAGCTAGCACCGGAAACAGATACTTGGTTGCCAGAATGCCGGTCGTGAGGTGCACGTTGTGGTAGTAGTTCAGATCATCGAGAAGTTGATTCATGGTGGGCCCCTCCGCCTGCGAGGGCATGGCATGGGCGTCAAGAGCCAGGACCTGCGCTGCCTGTGATCCCGTATCGTAGACTCCCTGAGCGTTCGCAAAGCGGCGGACGAATGCTTCCCGGACGGAGTTGGTCAGGTCCCGATAATGGGCCTCGTCTTCCGTTTTACCGAGTACTTTAGCTGCCATCGTGACGGCACTAAGGCTCTTGATGTATGCCCAGGTGCCCGCCAGAATCTTCGAGCTGGGGTCGATCGCTACCCAGTCCCCGAATTTTGAATAATCGAGAATCCCGGAGGGTGCATGCCGGTGGAGAAACTCTGTCCAGGCTTTGATGCCTTCGTAATGCTGCTCTAAAATGCGGCGGTCACCGTAGTATTCGTACATGTACTCGACAATCAGTGGATACGCGAGACCCCAGGCCGGATCTCCCTCTCTGTTCAAGCCGAACATCCTGATGTAGGGCACGATATCGGGAACTTCGCCGCCGTCTCCTTGCGCGTCTCTAATATCTCGGAGGAAATTCGTGTAGAACGCCGCCATATCGAAGTTCATGATGGCCGTTTCGGCGGAGAGATGAGCGTCGCCCATCCATCCGAGTCGTTCGTCGCGCTGATCGCAGTCCGTTGGAATGCTGACGAGGTTAGTCTTGATGCTCCAGACGAACATGTGTTGAATTCCGTTCAGCATCGAGAGCGAGGAGGAGAAGTTGCCTATGGTTTCCACCGCGGAGTGAACCTCGCGCGCCCGCACCGAATCGAGCGTCGGCACTCCGGGAAAGCCGCTCACTTCCGCGTATCGAAAGCCGTGGTATGTGAAGTGCGCTTCGTACTCCTCGCCATTTGGGTCTCCGCGAAGAATATAGGTGTCCGTCGAGCGGGCAGATCTTAGATTGTCGACCCGTATGGTGCCGTCCGGATCTGCGAGCTCGGCGTACCGGATGCGTACTTTCGTGCCCGAGGCGCCTTGCACCTTGATACGTACCCAGCCGCTCAGATTCTGCCCGAAGTCGTATACATAAACTCCGGGAGCCGCTTCCATCATTTTGTGCGGTGTCAGGGTATCAACCACCTTGACCGGTGGCATCATCTGTGATGACATTCTGGGCGACCACGAATCAGCTAATTTTGCTGGCGTGCCGTGGTCGGAGCAGTCATTGGTGTCCCAATCCGGTACTGCCAGGCGGCCATCGTAAGTTTCACCATCGTAGATGTCATCGAGTGTGATCGGGCTTTTCAGGGTTTGCCATCCCGAATCGGAAATCACTGAGAACGTTGTGCTGTCTTCGTAAGTTCCGCGAAGCTCACAAATCAGCTTCGGCTCCACTCCGGTCGATTTGCTGTACCAGCTCCTTCCCAGCAACACCGCAATTGTGTTCTTCCCCCGCAACAGATCGGGTCCAAGATCGTACGTCGAATACAAGGTCCGCTTGCCGTAATCGGTCCAGGCCGGGTCAAGAACGCGGTCCCCAACCTTCTTCCCGTTCACGTGCAGTTCGTAATAGCCCGCCACACCGATGAACAACCGGGCGCGCCTGACGGGTTTTGCGACGTCGAAGGTGTCGCGCAGTAACCGTCCGCCAGTGATCCACTTCGCGCTCCAATCGGCAGGCGTCAGAACGCCGGTGCTAAAGGTTGCCGTTTCGCTCCAAGGGCTCGCGTTGCCCGAGCGATCCCAATAGCGCACTCGCCAGAAGTAATCGGTGTCGGAGGTCAGGGGCTTGCCGGCGTATGCGATCTGCGTCGATTCCGAAGAGTCAATCCGTCCGGAGTCCCAGACGAGTTCCTTCGCGAAACGCGCGTTCCGGGCCACCTGAATCGCGTAAGCTTGTTGGCTTTCCGCCCGCTCAGAGTGGTTCAACACCCACGCGAAGCGCGGCAAAGGCACATCTACCGCTTGCGGATTTTTCAGATATTCGGAACGCAGAGAAGAAGGAGGGAGCGGTCCGGCAAAACAAATTGGAATGGAGAAGAAAACGAGGACGAGATCCCAAATCAGGGAAAAGCGAGCAGCCAAAAAAGGATCCTCCTGGTTGAGGGCTCAGGAGGATCTTACTACAGCATCGGGAAGCGTTTTTCTGAATTCGCGTCGCCCACTATTCCTGCGGCGGCGGTCCACCGGCGCCTGGTCCTGCCCACGGCCCCCTGTGACTTGGCGCATCCTGAACCGTGTAGTCAGACGGCACTTGAAAGAGAGTTGCTGCAGGCTCTGTGCGCTGGATATTGGTTACGGCGTATGTGGACTGGCCCATTCTGGGATCGCTGCGTTTTGCCACCACGATAATCTGTAGATCCGGCGAATACCAGGTTTCGCTGGTCGAGACGATCGGCTGTGCATTCCCGACCGCTCCAGCCGCGATCGTACGCGTGGTGCTCTTACCTTGCGCGGTGACGCCGTTGATCGTCTGCGTGCCTAAATCAGCAACCGCCCGATTTACGTTCGCGCTCGTATTGCTGTCCTCGCCGCGCGGAGGATGTGGAGGTGTACCGGCCGGAGCTGAGTCGGTAGACGGAGTCCGAATCGCGTGACGAGTTGCGATCTTCGTTTGAGGATTTAAGACATAGCTATATCCAGCGACGGTATCGGAAATGAAAGTCAGTGTCACCGGCCCGTTCTGCGCGAGCGGACCGCCCGTGATAGTTTGTTGCTCATACGTCCGGCCCTGGTCATCACGTGCAACTTGCGCGGTGTTCGTGCGCTGGATGGTATTACCTCCGGATAGCGTTTGAGTGAACTGGGTGGTGACGGTAGCCGAGTATGGCGCGCCCGTTACCACTTTGCCCCCGTGTCCAAACCCGCCTAGACCAAACGGGTCGGGCCCAAAGCCATTGTGTGACCGCGGTCCACCCGGCCCTTGCGCGTACGCGCCGGCTGCGGCCAGTAAAGTGATTGCCGCCGCACAGATTGTTTTCTTCATTTTGTTTCTCCTCTGCAATCTCACAAAACATCTATGGTTATTCGGCACTTAGAACGTGAACACCCAACGGCTGGCCATCCGCGCCAACCAGAACGTCAGCCAGAACCGGGTGATCAGAGATTTCGTCCTGACTGGAGATCGGCTCAAAAACAACTCCTGCTTCCGTTAGCGAAGACGCAGGCATTTCCATCTGCACTACGTGAGGCCCACTCAACGCCAAATCCGGGTTCGAGTAAGGAAGAGATACGAACGTCTCGCCGTCAAACTCAATCAGATTCGTCAAGCTCGCGGTAGTGTGTGCGACGCGCCGTACACCACGGTCCCAATTTCTGCCGGCCAGAACCAAAACCGTGAACGCAAGCATGGCGGCAATACCCAGGCTCCAAATAAAGCGACGCAAGGAACCCGAGGCCGGGATCGTGCGAGACCGGATTTCGCGCCGGTCCAACTCTCTTACGAGGGTCTCGCGACGTCCGGTTTCGTCTTGCGGCCAAGCTGAAGCGACGGCTGATTCCAAGTCGGCAGATAAAGCCGTGAGCGCCTGAAAGTGACATCTGCAGTTCTGGCAGGTCCGAAAATGCGTGCGAACTTGCTCAGCCTCTTTCTGGCAAGCTTCGCCGTCGATAAAGCGAATCAGTACATCCTCGCTTATATGGCTCCGGTTGACATCATCTGAATTTGTCATACCGTTTCCCTCAACCTTTCTAGCCCTCGCTGAATGTTTTCTCCGACCGTAGACACGGAAAGGGCCAAAATGTCCGCGATTTCCCGATACTTGAGGCCCTGGGTTCGCAGAACTATACATTCGCGCTGCGACCGGCTCAACTGCGCCAGGGCCTGCCGCAGCCTGTGCTGCCGTTCCTGGGCGAGC
Organism: Acidobacteriaceae bacterium; assembly: GCA_019243205.1. Lineage (GTDB taxonomy): Bacteria > Acidobacteriota > Terriglobia > Bryobacterales > Bryobacteraceae > Bog-105. The sequence goes on from JAFAUR010000105.1 coordinate 31,886, forward strand.
AACTGATCTTCCGGGGAGGGGTTTGGCGCCTCAAAATCTGATCCCGTCGGCTGCTCCGGTAACGGATCAGTTCGTTTGGCGCGGAAGGAAGTCTGAGAGGTTCGCGCCAAATTGTGGGCGACTCGATACAGCCAAGCTCTCAGATTCGTGCGCTCGCCTCCCGCAAGCAAATGGCTGTGAAGCTTTAAAAACGCCTCCTGCACAATATCTTGTGCGGATTCCTTATCGACTCCTAAGAAGACCAGATAACGTAAGATCTGAAGGGCATCCTGATCGTAATGGTCGAGAACCGTTCTGCGAAGCACGGTTTCTCCCGAAAGCTCCGCTTTCCACCCGGCTGAGGCGAATGCGATGGACTCCGACTGCGCCATGACCTAAAACCAAGTATGGTCCAGATTTGAATTGTCGCCGGGCCAGAGCAGGTTCAGGTCAGGACCACAGAGGGACTTTGTGGGGAGTTGCACTTGGGGTTGGGGAAAAGCCCTCTGTGGCCTGCCGTCTCGCATGCTAGGTATCTATGAAACAAGCGAGTCGGCCGTTTTTCCGGTCGTGAGGAGAAATTGTTTTAAAAAATGACCGAGTCTATGACGTGGATAATCCCGTTTGTAGAGGGCAGGTCAGATCTGATCAGACGCGAATTCTCAATTCGAACCCCGTCCTGATCTTTCTCAATACGCAAAGTTCGTCCCCCGACGTTCTTTACGCTGTCGCATAGGCGCAAGTCGTACTCTTCCATACCGCCTGCAACCAAATGCCGGTCCAGGAAATCCTGCGCATCCGGCGGAGAGTAGTTCTGCATACCCCGATTCGATACGGCAAATAGGGTATGCAGCCCGCTATGGCGCAGTACTCCATCCAGTCCTGCCTTCCGAACTATGTGCGCGAACTCCGAACATTCGTCGAGGCTCCCTAGGGTTTCGGCGAGGTTGTGTGTCTCGAGCTTCTCGTCTAGATCGGAACTGACCGTTTGATCCTGATTGATGCCCTCTTGACTTGCCAAGCTACAGTATATGGACATGAAGCTTCTTGCGTTACTCGCACTCTTACCCACTGCCGTTGTGTCTGTTGCTTCTGCCGCTGAAAGCACCCATGTCCTGACAGACGATTTGGTCAAGCATTGGCAGACTTCGAGAGACTTCTCGGTAGCGGTCGCCGAGGCAATGCCCGAGGATGCGTACAGCTTCAAAGCATCCGAACCGGAGATGAATTTTGGCGAACAGATCAATCACATCGCGCTGGCGAATGCGAACTATTGTTCGGCGGCGCTCGGCACGAAATCATCTGTTGTCAAGGGCGCCGACAACTCCAAAAACACCGCCATCAAGAACCTGGAAGATTCGTATGATTTCTGCCTCAACGGACTGAAGAAGCTCTCGGATGCGGAGTTACAGGACACAGTCTCAACTCGGAGTGGTTCTATTACAAAATTCGACTTGTTCTGGGGCGCTTTCACGCACGCTGCTCATCATCGCGGCCAGACAGAAGTGTACCTTCGCCTGAAAGGGATCACGCCTCCTGCTTACAAGTTCTGAGCCGGCCGCCATGGGAGAATGCGGTACGTGATTGAGATTGTTGGAAATTACGCGCCCCGGTCCCAGCCGAAGGCCGTGATCTTCGATTTTGACGGCACGCTTTCATTAATTCGTTCAGGCTGGATGGACGTGATGGTGCCGCTTTGTGTCGAGCAACTCCGAGGGACGGGTAGCAGCGAATCTGACGGAGAACTGACCCGAGTGGTGGAAGAGTTCGTGTGGCGGCTGACCGGTAAAGAGACCATCTACCAGATGATGGCGCTTGCCGATGCAATCAAAGAACGCGGCGGCATTTCTCTTGAGCCACTCGCTTATAAAAGGATGTATCTGGACCGCCTGCATGCCCGCATTCGGTCTCGACTGGACGCGCTTCGAAGCCGCAGCGTGGCGCCCGATGAATATCTCGTACCCGGTGCGCGGCGCACTTTAGAACTGCTGAAATCCCGAGGTCTCCGCCTCTATCTCGCGAGTGGAACAGATGACGCGAACGTCAAAGAAGAGGCCGCTCTGCTCGATATCGACCGCTATTTCGGCGAGAATATTTTCGGTGCGAAAGATGATCTCTCCAGCTTCTCTAAAGCTTTGCTCGTGAAGAAAATCGTTTCTCAGGCGGGATTTCGTGCGAGTGAGCTCCTCGTTTTCGGCGATGGTTATGTGGAGATTGAAGAAGTAAAAAGAGTTGGTGGAACGGCTGTGGGTATGGCAACCGCGGAACCGGAATGTCTCGAAATCGATTCTTGGAAGCGGGAGCGCCTGATCCGAGTCGGTGCGGATTTCGTTATGCCTAATTTTCTCGATTGGAACGAGTTGAGTGAAACGCTGTTCGAGGGCAAATTAGCAGAAACGCTTGCGATCCGGCAAAATTAATTCTGAATTGACAAGCAAGGCGAGGTTGTCTATGAATTGGGGCATCTGCCGAAAATACCGTTACGTTCATTCACCGGTTGGCATCTTAACACCGAGGTATACAGTTGACGTCCCGCATTCCAATGACTTCTGAGGCTGCGAATCCAGCTCTGCCGCGCCTACTGTTGGCAGACGATCACCACCTCATCCTTGATGCTTTGCAGGCCATGATGAGGAGCGAATTCAACGTTCTGGCTGTGGATAACAGCCAGGCTTTCATTACCGCAGCGGAAGGCTTCGAGCCACACGTTGCGATTCTCGACGTGAGTATGCCGGGCGGCGATGGATTCATCACTGCTCGGAAAATATTGGAACGCAAACCAAATCTGCCTATCGTGTTCCTATCGATGCACGGTGACCGGAGCTACATAGACCAGGCAGCGCAGGTCGGAGCCAAAGCATATCTGTCCAAACGCGCTCCCGCACAAGAGCTTATGTCTGCCATTCACGCGGTTTTGGAAGGCGAATCACTGCTGCCGCCAAGTCCCAGCAGGTCGGATTCCGGTCCCCAATCCGCCAAACCAGAACTAACTTCGAGGCAGCGCGAAGTTCTGCGCTTGATTGCACTCGGATGCAGTGCGAAAGACATAGCGAACGAGCTAAATATCTCCGTACGCACCGCTGAGTTCCACCGAGCCGCGATCATGCAGCGCCTTGGTCTTCACTCCACTGCCCAAATGACGCGTTACGCGCTCGCCAATAATCTGGGGTAATCCCCCATTCGATTCAGGGCACCGGTTCACTTGGGCGCGTGGGGATTCGCCTTCACGCGCTATTTCTCTTTCATAAGCAAATCTGCGGATACCTATGAGCCGTAACGGCTTGCTCGGGTGATGCTCTTATGTATGGGAGTGAGACGAGTGATGAATCTGAAAGCTTCTAAGATTTTTTCGGCGGTGGGAATGGCAGGGTTGCTGGCCTGTGGAGCGGGCGCACTGCTTGGCCAAGCCAGTGGCGGATCGACTCCGCAAATGGATTCCGGGTCCAAAAAGATGATGAAATCGCCAGACACCGCATTTGCAATTAAGGCCGCGCAGGGCGGGTTGGCAGAGGTCAAACTCGGTCAACTGGCGGTAGAGAAGGCCGCCAATCCGGACGTCAAAGCATTCGGTCAGCAAATGGTCGACGACCATACCAAGGCCAATGACCAGCTTAAGTCAGTCGCACAGGGCGAAAACATGACTCTGCCCGCGGACTTGGACGCGAAACAACAGGCGATGTACGACAAAATGTCCAAAATGTCGGGAGCGGATTTCGACAAGGCCTACGTCAAGGATATGGTCAAAGACCACGAAGAAGACGTAAAGGAGTTTCAGAAGGAGTCTACGAACGGGAAGGATCCCCAGATTAAGTCTTTCGCAACACAGACACTTCCTGTTCTGCAATCTCACCTGGACAAAATAAAAGGAATTCACGCGAAGATGGGCAACGGCTCATCGATGTAGCCGGTTTCGAAAACGAATAATGTCACAGCAGGGGGAGATCTGTGCTCTCACTTGGTGTGTAGGAGAAGCACATATGCTGCGACTGATTCTGATTATTCTTTTGTTTCTTTTGCTACTCGGGTCTCTGCCGACTTGGCCTTATAGTACGGGTTGGGGCTACTATCCAAGCGGCGGTCTCGGGTTGCTCTTGATTGTCGTCCTGGTTATCGCGCTCGTCGGACGGCGCGGGGGCGTTGTTCCCTAGAACTCACCGAGCGGATCTGCCGCCTGTTTCGAAACAGGCGGCTTTTTTGTGAGTCCCAATGACATGAGTGAGTCATTGAAAAACAAGCGCATTGCCATTCTGGCGACTGACGGCGTGGAGCAGGTTGAACTGCTGGAGCCCAAAAAGGCACTGGAACAAGCTGGTGCAACCACACAGGTGATCTCGCCTAAGCAAGGGAAGATCAAAGGCTGGAATCACACCGACTGGGGTGAGGAAATCCCGGTTGACCTGCCTTTGGCTGGCGCAGACCCTGACAATTTCGATTCCCTTCTGCTTCCGGGCGGCGTAATGAACCCTGATTTCCTTCGTCAGGATCCCGCGGCAGTGAAGTTTGTGAAGTCATTTTTCGAAGCGCACAAGCCCGTGGGTGCGATCTGCCACGGGCCTTGGCTTTTGGTGGAAGCAGATGTCGTCCGCGGCCGCCGGCTTACTTCCTGGCCCTCACTGAAAACCGACATACGGAACGCGGGAGGCGAATGGACTGATCAGCAGGTCGTTACCGACCAGGGTTTGGTGACCAGTCGAAAACCCGCCGATATTCCGGCTTTCAACAAAAAGCTCATCGAGGAATTTGCGGAAGGGAAGCATCAGGCGCAGCACGCCTGATACCGCACGCGAGAAGTCCAGACCGGAACTTCTTTCGACCACACACGCGATGATGGGGCGATGAAGACCCTCGCCATCGACGTGGGCGGAACCAAGTTCACGCTTGGCTGTTTCGACGAAACGCGGCTAGTTCTCAGGGCCTCTTTCCCGACCGATCGAGCCGGAGGCCCTGAGGCAATGGTCTGCCAGATAAGAGAAACGGTCGGCAACTGGCGTAAACAGTATGGCTTCGCTCCCGAACGGTGCGGAATAGGCTTCGGAGGACCGGTCGATTTCCCTAGCCAGACCATCACGCTCTCTACTCACGTGCAAGGATGGGCCGGATTTCCTCTTCTCGACGAGATCGAGAGCTATATAGGCGTTCGTCCGGTCGTCGACAATGATGCTAATGCAGGCGCTCTAGGTGAAGCGCACTTCGGCGCCGGATTCGGTATCGACCCGATCTTCTACATGACATTGTCAACAGGAATCGGGGGCGGGATTGTCTCGGGAGGTCACGTTTACCGAGGCGCGGACTGTTACGCCGGTGAGATCGGTCACATGAACATCGTTCCTGACGGTCCAGCTTGCCTATGCGGATCGAAGGGCTGTTTTGAGCGCATGTGCTGCGGCTTATGGCTGGAACGGGACTTCGGTCACAGCGCGCAGGAGCTTCTCGCGCAACCCGATTTTGTGAATCGTTACGTCGTCCTCCTGGCCCGTGGATTGAAGGTCGCCATCATGCTGTTGAATCCGGCGCGCATCATCATCGGGGGCGGCATCTCGAAGGCAGGCGACAAGCTATTCACTCCTCTCAGAGCTGAACTACGACGGCAGATCACTGCCTGGTCCCGCGCTCGACTGGATGTGGTACCAGCGCAGTTGGACGACGACAGCGTTCTTTATGGCGCTCTGGTACTTACCGCCGCAACTTGAGAAACCTTAATGGCGCCTCCTGTAAATTCGCCCATAATGGACGGCGCATGAGAAGCGTCTCACCAGCAGATTTGCTGAAGGAGACAAAAAACAATGGCCAAATTAAAACTCGCAACAACAGCCTTTTTACTTAGTTTGGGTTTAACCGCATCTCCATATGTTCTGGGTGCCGCTCCTGAACACGGGTACGGGTATCAGGCATATCCCGCGCCGTATGAGAGCCTCCGAGGTCTGGTCGATCGTACGCAGAGCGATCTGACTGCCGCGATGCAGCTCGAGCACCGCGGAGGTGACCAGCATAAGCGCTACAACGACGCGCAAGGGCATTTGTCCAGTTTCGATCGGCACCTGGTCAAAGGGCACTTCGATAAGGGTGAACTGGGGAAAGCGATCGACAGCATCAAGGCAATCCTCGATAAGAACGTACTGCAGGCAAGCAGTCGCGACGCCTTGATGCGTGATCTGGAGGAACTCCGGTCGGTTCGCGAGCGCGACTAAGCTGTCCGACTTGATCGGCACCGAAACCAGTCCGCCGGACAGCCTAATCAAGTGCACCTAAAACCGCTGAGACGATTCAGCCGATAAACCTACGTCATCTGTGTAATCATGGCGGCGCACGGTCCACATTTATGCGCCGCCTTGAATTCACGCGGCGAGGGACGGTGCAAACGCAGTGACTAAATGGACGAT
>JAFAUR010000573.1 GCA_019243205.1 Acidobacteriaceae bacterium
TCCGCGTTCGGATTGCTGGTCTCGACTTTGAAGGAGTCGACGGAATCGAGCGGCGGGCTAATGCTAATGAAGGCGTTTAGCGGTTCCGTGTTGTGGACACCGTCGACCATGTAGTAATTCCCGGACCAGGGAAGGCCGTTGACTACCGCCTGGGTTGGCGTCAAGGCGCCGGCAGCGGACGGGTTTTCGGCGAAATCGCTCCAACCGGCCTGAATCGTTCCCGGGACGATCGTTACCAATTGTTCAAAAAGCCTGCCGTTCAGAGGTAACGCCTGGATTTGCTGGGATTCAATGACGTGGCCAAGATCCGAGGTCGTGCTCTGGACCAGCGGAGCTTCGCCCGTAACGGTAATCTGCTGGGTCGTTTGACCCGGTGAAAGGCTGAAGTCCACACGAGTGGTCTGCTCCACCTGAATCGGAACATCGGGTGATACTGAGGTGGCAAAGCCTTTTGATTGCGCTGTGATTTTGTATCGCCCCGGCGCGAGGTTGGGAATCGTATAATCGCCCGCACCCGTCGTCACAGTAGATTGCGCCACACCCGTCTGTGCGTTAGTGGCGGTGACGTTGGCATTAGAGAGGACTGCGCCCGTGGCATCGCGCACAGTCCCGACGGCCGTTCCGGTGATTGCCTGGGCCCAGACAGAACCCGCCGACAGGACCAGGCAAAAGCAGAACGAGATAGCGGTAGATACCCGCGCAGACTTTCTAGACTGCGTTGACATGAAGCTCTCCCTTGGGGCGATTAAATCACCAAAGGCAGGTCCATGCAACGTGAATTAGCGTTACTTGACCGTTAACTCAGGCGAACGGTCCTCGTTTGACCCCGGTCTACAGGCACTGACACAGAGATAACTCGTTGCCTGTTCTGCCTCTCCTCTATGGTTCCCGGGACTGGTTTACCATCTAACAGCAGCAGCGGTCGAGCTTCGCCGGACGGCAACGGGAACGTTGCTTTCCATTGCAGGGGCGGGCCACTCTGGTTGGTGAACGTCGTCTCAACCGTCCCGCGATGAGTAACAGTTATTTGGTTTCGGAGCATCGGAATCCGCTTAAGTGTTACCCACTGAAGGGCCTTTGGGAGGCGGGGTACGGTCTCGATCGTGTTGCGGCGAGCGTCAGGTGAGATTCCCGCCAAACCGGTCGCGGTCGAGCCGATGACTGCAAATACGACTTCCGGCATTCCTCTGCCGCGGAAATTCGGGTCAGCTAATTCGAGGAGATATCGATATGCTGCCTCGTTCCTGCCGTATTGGAACAGGACCTCCGGGTAGTAGGAAAGCTTCTGGTCCCGGTCAGGCCGATTCTTTTCGAGAAGGTCGAGCGCTGCCTCGGTTTTCAAGCCATCTTCGGGCAATCCGAAAAGGAGTGCGAACAGATTCGCCTCTGTAACATAGCCATCGTAAAAACGGCGATCGGACAGCATGGTGGAGTAGTGGCGATTTTGGATCGGATTCCACCATTCAGTGTTGTAGTGCAACCGGAGTGCCTGCGCTTTGGTGAGATAGTCTGACGCGAGCCTGTCGGAAAGGCTGCCCTGCGTGCCTTTCTGCTGTTCAATCGCCGAGTAAGCTAGATAACCTGCATACTGCGCCGCGATTAGATCGGCTCCGACCAGCAGGTCCGGCTGTTCCTGGTGATAAGAGGCGATGCCTCTGGGGCGAACTCGCGGGTTGCTCTCCATAATGCCGTTGCGATTCGGATCCCACGCGGCAACATAGTCAGTCACAGTGCGGTCATAGAAGTTTGAGAAAACCGAATCGAAATAGGTTCGATCGCCGGTCCAGAGGAACTGGCGGTAGCACGCCCTCAGGACATCGAAGTTCGCCGGCAGGCAATACCAGAAGTGGCGGTCATCCCGGTAGTCGATGGGCGCCGGGAATCCATCCTTATTGATTTCCCAGAATCCGCACCAATCCCGGCTTGCTGAAATGCTGGCGGCGAAGCGGCGGAGCATGTTGCGGGTGTGACCTGCGAGGCCTAATACGGCGGCGCCGGTACTCTGGTGCGAGACGTCTCGCATGCAGAATGCATAGCGTGTGCCGGCCGTGCTGTCATACCAATCGCCGACGGCATCCCCCGTATATGTGTACCCCAATGCACGTCGCTTCGCCCATTCGAAGCTTCTGACAAGTTCCGAATCGGATGATTGCAATTCCACCAGGCCCGGCGACAATGCCAGCGCGGACGGCGAGATTCTAGATTGCACGGGGCTGCGCAGGTGCGCACCAGCCCAGATCAGCAATGCTATGACGAAAACGGATGCGCAGATGGCAGCCCAAGATGCTGTCTTGCTCTTGACTTTTGTCCCCTCCGGCGCCGGCGAGCTGACGACGGGGCCGAGATCACGGCGGAAAAATACCGGAACGTAAGACCCTTTGGGGATTTCCAGGCCGATCGGCTCGGCTGCTCCTTCACCGGAGAAATATCGCTCGAGGCGCTGACGTAGAAGTCTCGCTTCGGTGCGGACGATGCTGTCTTCGCCGGTGTTGTACGTTGACGGCCGGGCGAATACGCGCTGGCCGATCAGACTCTCCGTGATCTCGCGGGGCGCATTTGCGAGTTTCCTGTCTACAACGTAAACAAGGAAGTCGCGCAGCCGGTTCGCTCGCTGGAATTCCTTGCCGGCAATGATCTTCTGGACCAAATCACGGCATTCCTGGTCCGTGGGAGGGCACTCAACCACCAAATCAGCCATAGTGTTGTTTCAGTCTGACGGTGCCGCGCCATTTAGTATAGGACAGCCAGCTTTGGGTCAGGGATCGACGGTGATTGAGCGTTCTTTTCGGGGTTTCTTGCCGACTTGAAACGGCTGCGGTAAGGCGGCAAAGTCTGGCACCGCGGACCGGCGGCGGTGATGAGGAGCAATTCGTGCACGGCTCGATCGGCTGTTCGGTTAAATTCCGAAATCGATTACGGACAGAATGGAGTATTGAAATCCAGACCTCATAGCCGGTGTGATGACGATATCCCTGGCTTGAGGCAGAGCTTACGTTCGCGATTGGTAAGCCTGTTTTTCGTATTTGCCGCTGCCGGAGAGTTTGCGCCCGGCCAGTCAGCGAGTCCCGGTCCACAGTCAGGAAAGCAGTACCTCGGGTCCAGTGCATGTAAAACCTGCCATCCGACGATCTACGCCCGCTGGGAAAAGACCCGGATGGCCAACATCGTTCGCGACCCCCAAACAGCATCCCGACGCGATATTGCCGGATTTATCGAAGCCTGACCCTTTGGTGACTTTTAGAAAAGACGAGATCGCGTTCGTGTACGGAAGCAAGTGGAAACAGCGCTACTTCAAGAGGGTTGGCGACGACTATTTCGTTTTCCCCGCGCAATGGGATGTCACGCACCAGATCTGGCGACCGTACTTCGTCAAAAACGGCACCGACTGGTGGGCTCCTCTTTACCCGCCCGACAATATGAAGCGACCGACCGGTCCGCTATGCGATGGCTGCCATTCGGTCAACTACGACGTTCAGAAAAAGACCGTGACCGAACGGAACGTTGGTTGCGAAAAATGTCATGGCCCTGGGAGCGACCATGCGGCGCACCCATCGCGCCTGAATATTGTCAATCCAGTGCGACTCGACCCTGTACAAGCGAATGATATATGCATTCAGTGCCACTCGCAGGGGCAGCCGCTTCAGAACCCGGTCGGGGGTAAATATTACGACTGGCCTGTGGGTTTTCACGTAGGCGGGAAATTGGAGCACTTTTGGAGGCTGGAGGAGCACAAACTCGGCCAAACAACTTTCACACACTTTGCGGATG
>JAFAUR010000598.1 GCA_019243205.1 Acidobacteriaceae bacterium
CCGTGCATAGAAGATAACCGTTCCAAATCGCCGCAACAATTCGCTGCGGATGACCCGTCGACGTTCGCAGGAGAACGCGCCACTTGCTTCGAAGAGATAAACACGTCTACGGATTGCGCGGGAAGTCCTGGATATGCGCCATTCCGGCGGTCTTCGTCATTCTGGACAGGCCGCAATGACCGGGAACTTCCGATACTTCGTTCGGTCGCTCGGTACGAAGTTCCTTCGGCCGAATCGAGCGCGCAACCTGAGAGAAATCGAATGTCGCGCTGAGTTCGACCGGAAGGGTTTACGGATGGCCACCGGAGTGCCTACCAGGAAGCCGCTCATTGCTTTGGATACGTTTGGTGTAAACGCCCAGAACGGGCCCGTGTCACGCGTAGATGAATGAAGCGTTTTGCTACTTTTGGAAAGTCCTATGCGAACTCTTTTTCCTGCTTTTGGTTTTTTGCTGTGTGCATCGCTTGCTTGCGCTCAGGGTGGCGGCGTAGTCGTGTACTCGACGGCGGATTTGGCCAAGATGTCGCACGAGCTTTCTCAAAAGGGAGCTCCATTTGCCTCCAAAGATCTGGAGCGATACAAAGATCACTACACGATGCTTGCGCACCGGGAAGCGACAGGGTCGTCGGAAGTGCATGAGCATGAGGCGGATATTTTCGTGATCACGAGCGGTGGAGGCGTGCTGGTCTCGGGAGGAAAGGTGATTCATCCGGAGACGCAAAAGCCGGGCGAAATACGGGGGACAGGCATCGAAGGAGGCGAGAAGCGAACGGTTGCGTCCGGCGATATTGTTCACATTGCCGCCGGCGTGCCGCACCAGTTGCTGATCGAAAAGGGAAAGCCGGTAACGTACTTCGTCGTGAAAGTGACTGGCCAGTAGATGCCGCTCGCTTATCTCCTGACACTGGTAGCGTTGGCCGGCGTCGCCATCGGCCTGGTGCTCGGAGAGAAGCGGAAAGTATCAGCTCACGTTGGCGCAGTGGGCGGCGGAGTTTTGCTGGGACTGGCTCTGTTCTGGGTTGTGCCGGAAATTGCACAGGACGCGGGTTGGGTGCCGGCGCTGGTGTGCCCGGGCGCAGCCTGCGGGGTGCTGGTGCTAATGGACCGGCATTTCCAACATCACGATGGGGAGCCGGGAGAGCAGGTGATCTGGCCGTTGCTGATAGCCACGGCAATCCATAGCTTTCTGGATGGTTGGAGCCTGCGGGCGCTGGCTGGGCAGGGTGTGCCGGGATTAGTAGTTCCATTCGCGCTTGGGTTGCACAAAGTCCCCGAAGGTTTCGCGATGGGCTGGGTGACGAGGCGCTCGATTGGTTCGGTGCCCTCGGCCTTTGCCGCAGCTGCCGGCGTGGAACTCTTTACGCTGGTGGGCGCCTTTATCGAACCTGCGGTGAATTCATCGGGCGTGCAGCGGTTTGGGGCATGGTGGACTGTTCTCGTGCTCGCCGTGATCGGCGGGAGTTTTGCTTTTCTCGGACTGCACACAATCGCTCCAGCGCGGAAGAGAACAGACGTGCTTGCTGTGTTCCTGCTGACGCTGCTCGCGATCGGCGGGGTGGCGGCGACGGTCAAACGCTAAGGTTCGCCAGATCCGGCGGATGCTGTTTGTGGAAGTCGGAACGGTTTTGAAATTCACGCGCGAAAGCCACCATCAGATTCTCTCGGAATGCCGGGCCGACAATCTGCAGGCCGATAGGGAGTCCCTGAACAAAGCCGCACGGAACGGTGATCGCGGGTATTCCGCAGAGATTGCTGCCCTGAACGAGCCCTGCGCCGACCCCGCGTTGGTCGGGATGTTTAGGCGGAGTTTCGTCGAATGGCTGATCCGCGCGATCGGGCAGGCTGAACCGGGTCGGCGCGACGAGCAGATCCACTTGGCTGAAGAGCTCGCGCCAGGAGTTTTGAATTTGCGAACGGACGCGCATGGCTTTCAGGTAATCGACGGCAGAGTAAGTCAGCGAGGCTTTTAGACCGGCAATCTGGCCCTGGTCGGCGAGTGAATCGACTTGACCGCTGCGTATGAGGCGCTCGAAGACCGATGCGGCTTCGGAGTCGATGATGGCCCCGATCACGGGACCGTATGGATACTCGGGCAGCTTCGTTTCCACCATTTGGCTACCGACGGATTTAACGATCGATAGCGCGTTGGCGAAGGCGGGGCGGAGGGGCTCGTCGGGCCAGGCGGACCAATCGATTTCTGCGTAGCCAACTTTGAGTTCAGGGAAGCGGCGGTAGTAACTCGACATGTGATGGTGACTCTTTCCGGCAGACGCCGGATCGTTGTCGTCTCTGCCCGCGATCGTGTGGAGCACGATGCCGCAATCGTCGGCGGTACGGGCGAGCACACCGATCTTGTCGAGCGTCCAGGAGAGCGGCATGGCGCCGTGGCGGCTTACGAGGCCGTATGTTGGGCGGAGACCGGTGATGCCGCAAAAACACGCGGGGGTCAGAATGGAGCCGGAGGTTTCAGAGCCGAGCGCATAGGGCACCAATCCGGCGGCAACAGCCGCTCCGGATCCGCTGGAAGAGCCACCAGACCAATACTGCTTATTCCAGGGATTCAGGCCAGGGCCTTGCAGCGATGCCGAGGCGGACGTGTAGCCGCCGCCACCGGCGAGTTCAATCATGGAAAGCTTACCGATAAGAATGGCCCCGGTGCTGTTAAGGCGATCGATAACCGTTGCATTGAAGTCGAAGACCTGATGCGCATAGGGTCGCGCGCCCCAAGTGGTGGGGTGATCTTCGACGGCGAGCAAATCCTTCACGGCATAAGGGATGCCCTGGAGAGGTGTTCGGAAACGTTCGCGTTTGAGATCGAAATCAGCATCTTTAGCCGCCTTGCGCCCGCTCTTCACGAGAGAGCGCGCGAGCGCGTTGTAGCCGGGACCGAGTTTTTCCAATCGTTTACCGAAGAACTTTGTCATTTCGAGAGATGAAATCTCGCGACTCCGAAGGGCGGCGCTTAACTCGGAGATGGTTGCGAAGGGCAGGCGGGATTCATCGATAGACGGCTTCTTCATATATGCGGTTAGGCTTTGAACGCGAACGCCGGTTCGACATCGATCGGAAGTTCCAGCTGGGCGAGGCGGGTGCTGACTTCCCGGACATCGGCGTAGGCTTTCTGGAGCTTCGCTTCAGGCGTTGTCGCGGGCGGAGCGGGCACCGGAGACCCTGCCGGTGGAGTTTTGGACGTGACCTGAGATGCCAGCGGCCTGCTTACGATAGGAAACGCCGCCAGAGCTGCTGCAAGACGGCGGCGGCTGATGCGAGTCTCTGACGGTTCCCGTTGGCTCATGGGCACATTATAAAGTCAGCGCGAGGAAACGGCGCGAGCAGCGGGGCTGAGAAGTGTTCATCCGGTGACGGTTGCTTGCGTACGCACTGCTCCGGCTTAATCACTTAGATAGCTGCACACGACAAGTTACAAACGTTCAGATACGGTTCTGAGCAGAACCAGAATGTCAGGCCTCGGGTTTACAACCAGTTAGGGCAAATACGTACCATGGATGCCGCCGTGCATGTCCGTGCCTCGTTCAAACAAAACGTTTGGAACAAGAGGAAAGGACTAACCTAAATGCCAAACTATCGATTCGGCAAGCAGCCTCCCAAGATTGATTACCGCACTTTGCGATTCAGCGACTATATAGCGAAGGATCTACCAGCGCCTCCGGCAACTTATAACGTGTTAGACCGCGTGTATAAGGATCTGAACGATAAGAACCCGGCGGATCTGTTTCCAATGGACGGCAACGACACGATCGGTGATTGCACGATTGCAGCGCTTGCGCACGCGATCACGACTTATCAAGGCATGGTCGGGAGCAAAAAGGTGATCATGCCCAAGCAGCAAGTTGTGAAGCTGTATTATCACCTGACGGGTGGCGTTGATTCGGGATTAAATGAACTGGACGTGTTGAATTACTGGCGCCAGACCGCCGTCAACGGTGACAAGATACTCGCTTACGTCAAAGTTGACCCAAAGAATCACACTCGCGTTCAGCAGGCTATACAGATGTTCGGAGGCGTTTACATCGGCTTCCAGGTTCAGCAGAACTGTGTTCAAGAGTTCGATGCGCACCAACCGTGGACGCCTGGCCCTCTGACAAATGACGGTCACGCGGTGTACGTGATCGGCTATGACCAGGACACGGTGACGGTGCTGACTTGGGGCAATATCCAGAAGGGCACATGGGCCTGGTGGGACGAGTGTGTCGATGAAGCGTATGCGATTCTTCCACCGGAGGCAGAGAACCGCAATTTCGCCCCGGGCCTTAATTTTGCGCAGCTTCAAGCCGATTTGAACGCTGTAGCCAGCTAAAACCTGCGTGCCTCAGCAGCGGTATCTGCCGTAATAGCGCTTAATTCTAATCGGTTCGCTCACGGCTCCGATTGCGTCGTCGGAGCCGGAGCGGCCGGATGAATAATCATGTGACTGGGGCACCTTACTAACTCGATAGAGCGGCCATTGAGTATGAGGCAGCAGCAGTGCGCCTGCCAAACGAAAGGGAGCCTATGATCTCGCAAGAGAATGTTTCTACGTCTACGCCCATGGGAGCAAATCTCGTTGCGGGAGGGGGCGCGACTTTTCGCGCCTGGGGTCCGCTCGCAACCGAAGTGTATGTGACAGGCGAGTTCGGCGGCATCGTCTACTCGAACGACGCGGACAGTCTAATGGCGAAGGATGCCAACGGCTATTGGACGGGCTTCATACCAGAAGCGAGGGCAGGCGACCTGTACCGGTTCTGGGTGAATGGTCCGGGATCGCGAGGGTTTAAACGAGACCCGTATGCGCGGGAGCTGGCGCGCGACAACGCTTTCCCGAACTGCAGTTCCATCATTCGCCCCGGCAATGCGTATCCGTGGCACGACCGCGCATTTGTCACGCCTGATTTCACCAACATGGTGATCTATCAACTGCATATCGGGACTTATGCAACCAACCAGCCCGGGGTCGCTTCAACGTTTCTCGACGTTATCAGCAAGATTCCCTACCTGGTGGACTTGGGAATTAATGTTCTGCAGCCGTTGCCGGTGGATGAAGTCGAAACAGATCCGTCGCTCGGCTACGATGGCGCGGATCTGTTCTGCCCAGACTTTCCGTACGTGGTTACAGATCCCGGGCCACTTTCGCAGTATCTGGCGAGGATTAATGGTCTGCTTGCGAGCAAGTCTCTTGCTCCACTGAGCCTCCAAGATATTCAAAGCGGCCCGCATCAGCTGAAAGCCATGGTCGATTTATGCCATGTGTACGGGATAGCGGTTGCTTTTGACGTGGTGTATAACCATGCGGGCGGCTTCAAAGTGAATGGGCAGCCCGATGATAACTGTATCTATTATTGGGATCGAGCCGTAAATAGGGGCAATAACAACGATAGCCTTTACTTCACAGATCAGGATCGCGGAACGGGAGGTTTATCGTTCGCATTGTGGAAGCAGGATGTCCGGCAGTTTCTGATTGATAATGCCGGATACTACATCGGAGAGTTTCATGCCGACGGATTCCGGTATGACGAGATCAGCGACTTACTAGATATGAACGGGGATTCCGGATGGCTCTTCTGCACGAACCTGACCGATACGGTCCGTCACGAGCAACCGCGCTTGCTGCAGAATGCGGAGTTCTGGCCGGGGGAAGTGAGCCATTACCCGAAACCCACTTCATCGATTGTGAGTTCAACCGCATCGGGAGGGGCCGGGTTCGATGTTGTCCAACACGATGGTCTGCGGAACGCGGTGCGCGGAGCGGTACACGCCGCATCGTTTGGAGCGGCGTCGGCGGTCGACATGGACGCGATTGCAAGCAACCTGTTTGCGCCGGGGCTGCAGCATGGCTGGCAGGCCGTTACGTGCGTGGAGAATCACGACATTGTAAAAGTCGGGTCTGAGCAGAGAATTCCGTTCCTGGCCGATTCGAGTAACCGGCGATCGTGGTATGCGCGCAGCCGCTCACGGTTTGCGACAGGTATTCTGCTCACAGCGCCTGGAATTCCGCACATCTTTATGGGACAGGAATTTCTCGAAGATAAACAGTGGAGCTGGGATCCGAAGGCGACGGGGAACCTCCTTTATTGGGACGGAATCCTGAATGCGACCGATCCCGCCATGGTTGATTTTGCTCGGTTTGCAAAGCTGCTGATCCGGTTGCGCTGGAATCAACCTGCGCTGCGAGGAGAGCAAGTAAATCCGTATTACGTTCACAATGGTGATCGCGTAATTGCGTATCATCGCTGGCTAGAAGGCATCGGAGCTGACGTGGTGATTGCGGCGACCCTGTCAGATAACACATGGTACGGCTATTCCATCGGATTCCCGTATTCGGGCGCATGGCGCGAGCGGTTTAATAGCGATTTCTACGACGGTGGCGGAAACCCGCAAGCTGCAGGCAATAGCGGCGGAATCGTAGCGTCCGGCCCACCCATGCACGGCTTTTCGAGTTCGGCCGCGATCGTGATTCCGGCAAACGGATTCGTTGTATTCGCTCGCGAGTAAGCGCTGCTGACTTACTCACGCTCAAGCGCGTATTAGTACCAGATCCTACTCTTCCCTTTAGTTCCCGTTTCACCGGGCGTACAATAACGCTAACAGTTACGGTGTGCCTGCTGCCTGCTGGCAGCAGAGTTCAGGATCAAGAGGGGTTTGTATGAGGCATCTACGTTGGATGTTTTCCATTTGTGCGCTGGTTTGCCTTCTGCGGGTACCGGCGCAGGGGCAGGCCGTCACCGGCTCGGTGGTAGGAACAGTCACCGACCCCACCGGAGGCGCGGTTCCAAACGCCAAAATTACGCTCACGGAGACGAATACCGGGGTGAGCCGGACGTCCCAGACGAACGAGAGCGGGAACTATACCTTTCCTAACATTCCGGAAGGCACTTATTCAGTCACAGTTGAGCTGTCCGGATTCAAGAAGGAGTCGCGCCCGGGTATCTCTGTAGCCGTCAATACGACCGCCCGCGTAGACGTCCAGCTTCAGCCAGGCGAGGTGTCGCAAACCGTTGAGGTGACGGCCGCGCCGCCGGCATTGCAGACCGATCGTGCGGATGTCAGCGTTAGCCTTCCGACGGTGCAGTTGGCCTCGCAGCCGCTTGGCGTAAACCGGAATTTCCAAAGCCTCCTTAACCTGGTTCCCGGAGCTACCCCCGCACAGTTTCAGCACTCACAATTCTTCAATGCCGGCAGTTCGCTTCAAACAGAGGTGAACGGCCAACCGCGCATGGGGAACGAATATCAGATCGAGGGAATCGATGATGACGAGCGTACCGGGCTTCTGCAGATCCTGATTCCGCCGATCGAGGCCATCCAGACGGTGGATGTTTCCACCAGCAACTATGACCCGGAGTTAGGCCGCGCGTCCGGAGGCATCATCAACGTCATTCTCAAATCGGGCTCGAACAGTTTTCACGGCGCCGCCTACGAATTTCTGCAAAACAGTTACTTTAATGCCCGGTCGTTTTTCAATCCAACGGTCGGTCACGTAGCCTACAACTACTTCGGCGGCCAGGTGAGTGGACCTATCATTCGCAACAAGCTGTTCTTCTTTGCGGATGTACTGCGTGTCAATGATCACGAGGCCAGTACCACGAACGAGACCATCCCATCGCTGCTGACGCGAACGGGCAATCTCAGCGTTTTCCCGACGACGATCTACAATCCGTTCACAATGGGAAGCAATTTTACAACTGGGGCCGGTCGCCAGCCCTTTGCGGGCAACATCATTCCGACGACCATGATCAACCCGGTTTCGACGAACATTCTGAATCTGCTACCTGCGCCGAACCAGCCATTTACCGAGAGTAATCCAAGTAATAACTATTTCGGCGCACCGCCTTTCACGAAGACCACAACGTCTTTCGATACCAAAGTCGACTTCAACATCAATGAGAAAAACAGGCTCAGTGGCCGCCTCAGTTATTCAAAGCCACAGGTCTTCCAAGCGCCGATATTCGGCCCTGAAGCCGGCGGAAACGCAAATGGGGCGTTTCAGGGTACCGGCATCCAGAGCACGTGGAGCAGCGGCCTGAACTATGATCACGTATTCTCTCCCACGCTGCTCACCGAGCTTCGTTTCGGTGTCGCGTATTATCACAGTTCGTCCACGCCGGCTGATTATGGCG
>JAFAUR010000648.1 GCA_019243205.1 Acidobacteriaceae bacterium
TCAAACTCGGACGCGCGAGTGACGTTGCCGAGGAAGTCATCGGGAGCGATCCTCACGGAAGAATAATCGCGCCACTTGTCCGGGTAGCCGATCTTATTGACGACTGCGTTGAGTTTCTCGAGGGCTTTGGCCTTGGTGGCATCGCTCATCCAGGTAAGGTCCTTGATGTCGCGGCCCATTTCGGCTTCGATTTCTGTCGTCACTTTAAGAGCGTCAGCCTTGGTTTGCGGCGAGAAGGTGGCCGCAACAAATACCTGACCAAGAGCCTCGCCGAGATCACGGTCGACCAGGCGTGTGCAGCGCTTCCAGCGAGGGGGCATTTCTTTCAAGCCCCGGGGGTAGGCACTGTAAAAGGCGAAGTTCTCATTGACGAAAGGCGAGGACAGGTAATTCGCCTCGGCATGAACAAGGTGCCAGCGCAGATAAGCGCGCCAAGCCGGAAGCTTGACGTCCTTTAATTGCGAATTGAGATCCGTGAAAAATCTCGGTTCGGTTACGTTCAAGCGATCGAATTCAGGCGCGCCTACGGTCTTCAGGTATGTGTCCCAATCGAAGGCCGGAGTCAGGCCGGTCAGTTCCGCCCGGGACATGGGGTGTTTCAGGTTATACGGGTTGCGGCGTTCCACACGAGTGAGCGAAACTTTCGCCAATTCCGTTTCGATGCTCATGACAATTTGAGAGTCGGCCTGCGCATCGGGCCCGGATTCCCCGATGAGGCTGAGCATGCGCGCGATGTGCTGGACGTAGCGCTGGCGAAGTTCTTGAGATTTTGCGTCGGTCTTGGTGTAGTAATCGCGGTCGGGAAGACCCAAACCGCCAGCCAGGGCGAAGGCGATGACCTGTGATGAGTTGTCGAAATCCTGATCGGAACCGAAACCGAAGAGCACGCCGCCGTCAACGCCGCTGCGATGCTGCTCGCCTACGTACTTTGCGATGTCATTGACTGAGTTCAGTTGAGCGATTTCGGCGAGCATGGGCTCGAGGGGCTTTTGACCGGCGCGTTCGACGGCGCTTTCGTCCATGCAGGCGTGGAACATGTCGCCGATCTTTTGTTCATTGGGCGTGCGCGATGGAGAAGGCTGCGATGCCTTTTCAAGGATGCCCCAGAGGAAGCGAGTGTTCTCATCGGAGAGCTTGGCGTAGACATCCCACCGAGCCTGGTCGGGCGGGATGGGATTGAGTGAGTTCCATTTCCCGCAGGCGAACTTGTAGAAGTCTGTGCAAGGGTCGACGGAGCGGTCCATGAAGGCCGTGTCAAGAACGGGCGTATACGGAAGCGCGCTGAGCGGTTTGTCGTCGGCCGCGAAGAGAGGAGGCGCGACGAGAAGGAGGACGAGAACCGATCCGGAACGCATGTGCTCGATTGTAGGGGAAGGCAAGCGGCAAATGCCCGTCGGTATGGGGTCAGAGCTGGTTTTCGAGCCAGTCCAGGTACTTCCGGGAACCGAACGCGATCGGGACGGCAATTACCTCCGGCGTATCGTAACTGTGCAATTCCGACATACGGCGCTCGAGAGCGAGCAAACGTTCGCGGCTGGTTTTAATGAGCAGGAGATGCTCGTGCGCGTCCTCAACCGCGCCTTGCCATCGGTAGATACTCCGCACGCCTGGAAGCACATTTACACAGGCGCAGAGGCGTTCATCAACAAGCGCTCGAGCCAATCGTAGTGCTTCTTCTTCGTTGGGACAAGTTGAAAAGACGACGCACGCAGAGCCTTCGAGCAGGCTTTCAGCGCTTGATAATACGGTTTTTTCAGTCATAACAGCTGATTTTCTAGATCTTTCGCCAAAACAAGTTTATAAATGAATGTAGGAGAACCCATAGTTGTTGCCGAGCTCCATCCTTCGTCCGTTGGCCGCTGTGGCCGCCCTTATTGGTCTAGGCGCCTACGCGACCATCATGCTGCGAGGCACGCAGGGCGTGAGCGCGTTAATGGAAAAGCGCCACCAGATCAGGCTGCTCGAAGAGAAGAACGCTGATCTCGCACGGGACATTGAAGTGAAGAAGGATCGGATCGAGCGCCTGAAGAAGGATCCGGCTACGCAGGAAGTCGAAGTCGGCAAGCGGCTGGGCCGCGTTCATCCGGGCGACACGGAATTCAAAGTTCCAGGACAGCATACGGACACTGCGGTTACGAAGTAGGCGTCCGAAGACTACGCCAGTTCCAACTCGCCCAGGCGTTTCCGCAGAAAGTCCTGTTCAATTCGATTCACAGCGAGGCGCAGTGCCTGCCTGTAGGCATCGGCAGCTTCCGCATGCCTTCCCATACGACGAAGAATATCGGCGCGCGCAGCGGGAAGCAGATAATAGCCGTCGAGCGAAGCGGATCCTGCGAGGTGGTCGATGCGGCTTAGCCCCTCAGCCAGATCGCCTGTCATGGCGATGGCAACGGCGTGGTTGAGCGCGATGACAGGCGTCTGCGCAACTTGGAACAACCGGGCATAGAGCGAGGCAATTCTGTTCCATTCGGTATTGGCGGCGGAAGCAGGCCGAGCGTGCTCAGCAGCGATTTCGGCCTGAAGACAATATGGCCCGGGCGATTCGAGGCGCAAAGCACGTTCCAGCGTGGCGAGGCCTTCTTCGATTTCGGCCCGATCCCAGAGCGAGCGGTCCTGTTCGTCCAAAGTCACGAGTTGCCCCTCGCGCATACGGGCATTACGCCTGGAATCATGGAGAAGCATGAGCGCGAGGAGGCCAGCCATTTCCGCCTGTGCCGGCATCAGTTCACAGAGGATGCGGGCGAGGCGGATGCCTTCATTACAAAGGTCGGTGCGCACAAGTTGGTTGCCCGACGCAGCCGTGTAACCTTCGTTGAAGATCAGATAAAGAACGCCTCGGACGGACTCGACCCGTTCGGGCAGGTCCCGCGGGGCCGGCGTTTCATAGGGAATGCCCGCATCCTCGATCTTGCGCTTCGCTCGCACCAAGCGTTGCGCCAGCGTCGGTTCAGGCACAAGAAACGCTTTGGCGATTTCGGAAGTCGTCAGTCCGCCCAGCGTACGCAGGGTGAGAGCAATCTGCGCGTCCCGGTTTAGGGCGGGGTGGCAGCAGGTGAAGATTAAACGCAAACGGTCATCCGGCAAATGCATGTAGGCGTCTTCCAGGTTCGCTGCGTCGGGTTTGGAGGAAGTCTCAAGGTGGTAGCGGAGCGGTTCCTGTTTTTCCCGTATGGTTTTCTCGTGCCGGCCGCGATCGATCAGCTTGCGATAGGCGGCAGCGGTGATCCAGGCGGCGGGATTTTGCGGGATGCCAGTTTCCGGCCAGGAAGCGAGCGCGGCAGCGAACGCATCTTGCATGGCTTCCTCAGCCTTGTCAAACGACCTCGCGACGCGAATGAGCGTTGCGATGAGGCGCCCATGCTCCTGTCGGAAAACCGATTCGATAACCGATCTGGGATCCATCCTGAGTCAGGATTTTCGAATTTCACGTACCGGACGGACTTCAATGCATCCTTCCCCGCCCTTGCACCCGCTGGGAATCTTCTTGGCCCATTCGAGCGCTTCATCCAGATTCCGGCAATCGATCATGTAGTAACCCGCCAACTGCTCCTTCGTTTCCGCGAAGGGTCCGTCGAGAATCGAGGCTTTGCCGTTGTTTGTACGAATGGTCTTAGCGGACGAGATCGGGTGGAGAGGATCAGCCCCCAACAGAACGCCCTTGGCAGTAGCTTCGGCCAGAACGGCGCCGTGACGGCGCGTAACATCCTCCAAATCTTCCGGACGGATGTCCGGCATCTCTTTCGAATAGACCAGAAACATGTATCGCATTGGTTCTCCTTATTCTGCTTCTTATCAGAATGACGGACAGGCGGACTGGAATCGAC
>JAFAUR010000883.1 GCA_019243205.1 Acidobacteriaceae bacterium
TCGGCATGCCGCAGAGTTGGATGCGAGAACCAGTCGCGGCTCGTCACCTTTTCGGTATCGAATCGGACTTCCTCACAAAGCGCGCGACTTAGGCCGTGAAGCGCACCGCACTCGACCGTATGCCGCAGGCTAGTGGGATTCACCACAAAACCACAGTCATGCGCGCAGACGAGGCGCTTCGCCCAGACATGGCCCGTTTCGCGATTTACCTCAACTTCGGCAATCTCAGCCACAACGGTCTGTCCCCGGAACGAGTAAGCGATGCCACGGCCCGTCAGGATCATCTCTTTACCGATCGGTTTCGGGGATGGTCGTGAATCCCAGCCATACGATTCGGCAGCAGCTTGGAGCACTGCAATCGAACGCGCGCGTCGAAACCCGCTATCATCGCCTGTGTTGGCTTTCAGCATCTTCAAGCGAAACTCCAGCGGATCGAGTCTCACGGCTGCGGCAGCCTCATCGATAAACGACTCCGCGGCAAACGTAGGTTGCGGACCATTCGGGTCGCGTAGGTTGCCGGTGCGCAGCGGCGTTGCCCATAAGATCGGCAGCCCTACCACCTCGCCGACCATTTTGCGATTCGGAATGGCATACATATCGGAAGGCATGGCGGCAGTTCCGGCAGCAGGGTTTGCCCGCCTCGTTCCCATCAGTTGTGCAATCAGTACGCTATCCGGCTCGTTGTATCCGACGTGGTTGTGATCGCACGAACGAGCGTGGAAATCGTAGGCGACCAGACTGCCCCCGTTATCAAGAGCACCGCGCATTTTCACAAGAAACGCCGGGCCCTTGGTATCCCAGGCTGTTTCCTCTTCTCGCATCCACTGCATACGCACCGGCCTGCCGATCTCGCGCGCGATCCAGGCCGCCTCAAAAGCAGCGTCCTCCGCCGCTGAACGACCGAAGCCCTGCGGCCCCATCATCCACACCACACGCACGCTGTCGTGCGGCATTCCGAGAAAGTTGGCGATACCTCTCCGCATGCTGTACGACTTCATGTCATTCGTATAAACGGTAATCTGCCCGTTTGAAGGATCGGCTAACGCATGCGCACCCGAAAAAGCTGTGTGTCCCTGAAACGGTACCTCGTATTCCGCCTGGATGATCTTTGCCGCGCCTGAAAACGCCGCGTCGGGATTTCCCACGACGATAGGCCCGGGTACCGCAGCACGCATTTCGGGATTTCCCGCCGCAGGTGGTCTGGATGGCGGAACGTGTATTCCTGAATCTCCTGCAGATCTCGCTGCATTGTTCCGTAGTCCGGCATCCCCCTCGGCAGCGCGTCGGGAGCCTGGACTGAGTTCAGAGTCGCCCGCCCCGCCAGGTTTGGGTTCCGAGATGGCTGTCGCGGCGCGCATGTAGTTGAAAAGATCCTCCGATGCGGGGAACGGTGCAGTTGCCGGCTTCTGCCATGTCGTCTTCAACTGTCGCGCTGCGCGGATCGCCTGCTCTTCGCGTTGGCAGACCACCGCGACGTAGTTGCCTTTGCTCACTACCTTGATGAAACCCGGCAAGCTCTTCACGGATGATTCATCGATGCTCGTCAGCTTCGCGCACGCAAACGGAGGCTTCACGTTTCGTGCGTGAACCATCCCTGGCAGCTTGACATCGACAGCCCACTTCAGAGAGCCATCTACTTTCGCTGGAATGTCGTCGCGCTGGATCGATTGGCCGGTATATTTGAGCTCGGGATTCGATTTGGTTTTGGCTTTACCGGTGACCGAGTTGATGTTCTTCCCGGTCAGAGTGATATTGAACTTCTTCCCTGCGATCAGCTCGCCGTAGGTGACGCGTTTAGAAGGTTCGGATTTGACCGTGATCACAGCATCTTGAACAGCCAGTTCATCGACCGGAGCTCCAAGATGTTCCGAGCCCATCTCCAGCAACACACGACGCGCCTCCGCGGCGACGCGGCGCATCGGCCAGGAATCTCTTTCTATTGCTGTCGAGCCGCCCGAGCCCACCTGGTCTACCGTAACGTCTGTGCTTCCCATGATGCACGTGGTTTTTTCGAACGCGATGTCCAACTCATCCGACATCAACTGCCGGAAGCATGTTCCCGTACCTTGTCCCGGGTCTGTCTTACCGACGTAGAAGGTGGCGGTGTTGTCTTCATGAATCACGATCCACGAGTCGATCTGATGAAAATCGGGATCGCGATAAGGACCGGGCGATCCCGCCCGAGCGCTGCTCTGTTCATCGGCCCCCTCGATTGCAGTCGCGCCGAATACGCCAAAGCTGACCGCAAGCAGTCCCGCGCTCTTGAGAAACCCGCGGCGATGCGTAACCAGGACGTCTTCAATCTGTTTCGGGAGCCTGTTAGACGACCTCATCTCAGTACCTCCTTCGCATCCGCAGTCGAGCCGCCGGGCATTGTCTGCATTGCGCGTCTTATGGCGCTCTGCACCCTGAAATAGGACATGCAGCGGCACAAGGTACCGTTCATCGCCTCGCGGATTTGGGCATCTGTCGGATGAGGGTTCTTGTCCAGCAGGACTTTCGCAGTTATGATCTGTCCGTTCTGACAAAATCCGCACTGCGGCGCCTGTTCATCAATCCAGGCCTGCTGCACGGGGTGCGACCTGCCGTTTTGCGACAGTCCTTCGAGCGTGGTGATTTCACCCTTGACGGATGCAACAGGCGTGATACAGGAAAACACGGCCGCACCGTTGACGATTACTTTGCATGCCCCGCATTGTCCTAGTCCGCACCCAAAGCGGGGACCCCGCAGGTCGAGATCGTTGCGGAGGACGTACAACAGCGGCGTGTCCGGCTCCACGTCTACGGTGTGCGAACGACCGTTCACCTTCAATTCGATTCTGCTCACAATCGGTACTCCTTATCTCAGCCTGAACCGACCTCGACTGCCACCATCGTATCCCCGCCTGGTCGGAGATGCAGCAACTCGCGTTACCGCGAACTGGGTTCATGGATACGAAGATGGAAGGATCTGCTCGCCATCGAGCGCCTTGTAACCTCGCTGCCTTGAGAGTTTCGCGAAGGCCGACTTACTGCGCCACAGGCGTGGCGGCATCAAGACCGTGCGCTGATAAGTCGAGCGATGGAAGATCTACAAGAGAACGGCCTGTGGTCACGCGTGAAATCGCATCGAGCGAGGCTAACTTGTACAGCTCCCCGAGGGTCGGCATGTTGAAACACATGTCGGAGAACAAGTCGGCAGTAGAATCAGTAAGCATCGCAAGCAGTCCGATGTGAACCAGCTCGGTGGCCCGCTCACCCATAGCATGTACCCCAAGGAGCTTCATGTCATCCTTGTGGAACAGCAGTTTCAGAAAGCCGCTGTCATCGCCGACAATCCGCCCCCGCGCATTCGCCTGGTATGGCCCGAGCCCAACGACGTAATCGATGCCCTTTTGTTTGAGCGACTCCTCCGTATCACCCACCATGCCTACCTCGGGAATCGTGTAAACGCCAGTCGGTAACAGACGAAAGGCCGCTGAAGACACATCCGC
>JAFAUR010001002.1 GCA_019243205.1 Acidobacteriaceae bacterium
AGGCACGATGAGCAAAAGGCGTCGTGTCGCGCGCTCCTGATTCTCGAACTGCCCGCCGTACTCAATGAAATACCCCGGAGGAATCGAGATCTCGCGATCTATCCTGGAACGAACGTCCGCGACAAAGCCGCCCAGATCCCGTCCGCGGACATTGGACATTACCACGAGCCGCCGCTGGCCGGATTCCCGATTGATCAATTCGGGTCCTCGCCTCACTTCGACGCGAGCGACTTCACCAAGCGTCACCTGTTCGCCACCCGGCGCATGCAATGCAATTTTGCGCATCGCATCGGGATCGGTTCGGTAGCGCTCCGGCAGACGTATCGCGACCCCGTAGCGTTTTTCTCCGTCAATCACTTCGGAGACGACGTCACCCGATCCGCCGCTGGAGACAGCCTGCTCCACGTCGGAGACATTCAGCCCATAACGCGAGAGCGCGGCCCGGTCTATGCCGACGGAAAGTTCGGCTACGCCCGAGGTGACCTCCATTTGCGGTTCCGCAGCGCCTGGGATTCCCGATAGGACACGCAAGACCTGCTGCCCAAGGCTGTCGAGTGTTTGAAAGTCGTTACCAAAGATTTTGACCGCCAGATCGGCTTTCACGCCGGAAATGGTTTCGTCGATGCGCATGGCCATCGGTTGCGTGAAACTATACGCGACGCCTGGAATCGTATCGAGTTCCTTCGCGAGCGCTGCGATCAATTGTTCTTTGGTGTGAAATCGCGTCCACGTATCCATTGGGCGAAGCAGCAAGTAGGTATCCCCTTCGTTGATTCCCATCGCTTCCGTGGCAAAATCCGGTCGTCCGATCTTGATGACTACGTCGGCAATCTCCGGCATTTTCCGCAGTCGCTGCTCAATTCGTTTGCTGATGGCAACTGATTCAGTCAAAGACACACCCGGCAATTTGCGGGTTTCCACCAGGATGGAACCTTCGTCCAGCCGCGGCATGAACTCCGTCCCAATGAAATACAGGGACCCGAGTGCCAGCGCCAGAACGAGAACTGAGAGACTCACGGTCAGCCATCGGTAACGAATCGACCATGCCAGCACACGGGTATAAACTGCGCCTAATGCGGTTATCCAATGTTGTTCGTCTAGCCGCGCTCCCGCGCCGCGCCGGGCAGTGCGCACAATGCCCTTACGGAAACTAAGGGATGCCAGCATGGGGACCAATGTGAGCGCCAGGAACAGGGAGCCAGCAAGCGCCGTGCAAACGGTGATTGCCATCGGCCGAAACATCCGGCCTTCCATCCCCTGGAGAAACAAGATCGGCAAGTAAACCGCAATGATAATAACCACGGCAAATGCCATTGGCCGCGCGACTTCATGAGCCGCCCGGCGCACCGATTCGAGGGGCGTTTCTCGTCCGTTTTCCCCCTGAAGACGGTGAACGGAGTTCTCCATCATGACCACGGCGCCGTCCACGATCATTCCAAAGTCGATCGCCCCCAGGCTCATCAGGTTTGCGCTGATGCCGAACAGACGCATACCGAGAAAGCTGATCAGCATAGAAAACGGAATAATTGCAGCCGTAATCAGAGCCGCGCGTAAATTCCCGAGAAACAGTAGAAGAATTGCAGTCACCAGAACAAAGCCTTCCAGGAGATTCTTCTCAACCGTGTGTATCGTCCCATCGATGACGAATGACTGATCGTAGAACGGATTAATTTTTACGCCAGCCGGTAGATGGAGGCTCGCGATTCTTTCCTTTACTCGCTCGATCAGCTTTTTGCCGTTCTCTCCCTTGAGCATGATCACCATGCCCGAGACGGTTTCACCATTCCGAAGCGTAGCTCCTTCAGGTGGCGCCGAGCCGATGCGAACAGCGGCTGTATCGCGCAGAAGAATGGGAACTCCATTCCTCGATGTGAGCACGATATTGCCGAGATCCTCGGGCGTAAGCGCACGCCCCGAGCCTAGCAGCGTGTACTGCTCCGCGGCGTGTTCAATGTAGCCGCCACCGAAATTCGTATTGTTCTCTTGCACCCGCGTCTCGACATCGTGCAGACTCAACCCGTACTGCTCCAGTGACGCTGGATCAACCACGATTTGGTATTGCTTTGTCTGGCCTCCCCAGGCATTGATCTCGCTCACGCCAGGAAGGGTGCGCAGTTGCGGTTTGATCACCCACTCATGAAGATCTTTCAGATCCATTGGACTCATGGGGCCGGAGAGAGTGTATTGATAAAGCTCCCCGAACGCCGTCGCGGGCAGCCCAAGCGTCGGTTGAACGCCACGCGGCAGGCTGGCAGAAATCTGCTGCAACCGCTCTGCCACGAGTTGCCGGGCGAAATACATCGGCACTGCGTCATCAAAGACAATCGTGACCATCGAAAGTCCGAGCTTTGACAATGAACGGACTTCTTCTTTGTTCGGCAGGCCGAGCATGGCGCGTTCAATCGGATATGTGACGAGTTGCTCGACTTCGGTGGGAGGAAGCGATGGCGCATTCGTCACGACGACCACCTGGTTGTTCGTAAGATCCGGGAACGCTTCTACCGGAATCGTATATAGGGCGTAACCGCCTGCCGTAAGGAGCACAATAATGCCCGCAAGCACCAGCCAGCGATATTCCAGCGTCAGGTCAATGATGCGACGGAGCATATTGGTTACTCGCTCTCCAGAGTTGCCTTGAGCAACTGGGACTTCAGAACGAAGCTTCCCCGAACGGCAACCTGGTCGC
>JAFAUR010001036.1 GCA_019243205.1 Acidobacteriaceae bacterium
GCGCTTCCGGTTCCGCCGCTCTGCGCAGCTTGCTTACGAACCGCTGGACGCTTTGATAACCGACAGTGAAACCGTGGCTATCGACCAAGTCCTGCCAGATCGCCTTGGCATTGCGGCCACGCGAAAGCCCTAGTTCGATCAGCTCCCGATCCTGGTCGCAGACGCTGGCCGATCGACTGCGATTAGGCTGCGGTTCGCGAACCGTTATCGCCACCGACTCCGCGCCAGAGTCGGTAATCACCTCATTGGCCGGTTTTGCCGATGAGCGCCGTCCCCATCCACCAGGCGGGCGCACCGGGATGCCGGCGGCACGCAGATATCCGCCGATCGTCTCCCGCCGAATGTGTACTGCGGCTTCGATCCGCCGCAAAGACCATCCCAGCCGCCCCAGCGCGATTACTTGCTCTCTCTTGTCCTTGCTCAAGACATTGCTCACGTTGACGGAGGGTATATTCCTCACGCCTGGATCAATGTCCTGGATCAGCCTGCCTATTGGCCGGTTTTCAGGTGATTATCGTTGGCCGCTTTTGGGTGATTCCCGAGGGTTTTGTGTTCGCGCCGGTAGCTCGCCAGACCATTGGCGAGCAGCTCTCGGGCGTCTTCTTTCGACAAGTGAGGAGTGCGGTCATCTTTGTCGTAACTGGCGCTCCCGCCCTGGACGATCAAACCCTCGCCGCGCTCTCGAATACCTGGGCCACGCTGGTCATGAGCTTATCGCCAGCGACGTTTCGGAAAAAGCTCACACCGACATAACATGTCGTTAGAACGGCGGGTTGTCGAGCGAGGCGCCAGGGAACGCCGCCGGCCTTGTAATAGAGGGCAGTATGGAAGTTCCACGCGGTCGTCGGGTTGTCCTGCAACCGTCTACCGCGCAGGCGTCCGGGTGCGGCACCATAAGTATCCGGCCGCGACAATTGGCACGGCAACTGGAGATCAATCGCCTGAGCTTTGAACGGATCGTGGAAATTTAGCGTAGAGGGCGGCGCTGCCTCCTGGTCCGGGGCTGGTTCCTGCAGTTCATCAATTGGGGCTTCGGCCATCGAGGCACTCAGCCTGTCCCCCAGGGCGAAGACCTCCTGAGGTGGTGCCACGACCAGTACATGCAGACCGCTTTTTCCTGCGAGGTCGCGAGCATGATCCATGAAGACCTCAACAACATGTGGTAGCGGATCCGTCTTGTTTAGTGCAGCCGAGAGTTCGTGACGCGTAATCGCGCGTGTCGCCGCGTCTGATAACTCGAGCGAAGTTCCAAAGACCTGTTGTGTCATGCCCGGAAAAGACGGACGAAGTGCCTTGAGCTTCTGCTCCTCCGATGGGACGCCATGCTTGCATTGTTCAAGCCAGTCACGTACGCCGTCCACAGTTGCTGTTGTCCCAATCACGCCGATTCGAATCGGGACAGGAACCGATGTACTGCCTTTGTCGAATGCGCCAAGCATGGAGAGACCAGGGCGAATATCGATGTGCAATTTGCTCTCATGGAATGCGAGCTGCGCCTCGTCAATCATTTGCAGCTTCATTCCTCGATCTCCTGCTCCCCCGAACGGAGGTTTGCGGGGGCATCTACCGCCGTGAGAGAACTCTCGTCTACACCGGAAGCGAAGCGAAACGAAACAAGCGGAGCGAACTCAAGGAGCCGCGCTCGATCCGCCCGAGGCCAGGGTGCTCGAAGCACCGCCTGCCATAACAGCAGTTGACTCAGCACTGAGCGATTCCGTTCGAAACGCTTAATTCCGGAGAGCCGTTCCTCGTGGTAACGGTCCAAGTCCTTCCCATTGCGCGTAAATCGATATGTCGGCGTAATTTCCAAATACCAGTCGCCGCCCAACAGCCGAAAGCGCCCCTGAAACGCAGCATGCCGGAAAAACGGATACGCCTTCCCGCTCTTTGCTTTATGTTCGTAATGCGATATGACCGTCGCCGTGCTTCGGACCTTGAGATTCGCGTACCTCAATTGGCGAGGAGGTTCTTCCGGTCGGCCCATGAAGGCATACACGTCCTGCTCCCCGTAATATCGAACGCCTTGGGACCACAAATCTTCGCGCAGGCAGGCATTTAACAGGCAGTGGTGATCTCGGGGTATTGAGCGGCGTACGCGTCACGCACCTGCTCGGGTGTGAGTGCTGGATCCGGATCAGCCAGCTGCAGCCCCATGTAACTGAAGGTGCGTGGCAAAGCGCGGGTCTGAATAGGCATAAAAAAATCTCCTTGTTTTCTTCTCCTTTGCTCAAGCGTTCAAGTCGTAACCTGCTCCGCCGCCTTCGCGTCTCCAGCTACACCAATGGCTTCGGGCGGCTCGTCGAAGAGGCTGACGACGGGAGACGGCATCTTCGATTCCGTTGCCTTTTTGGTGTCCTCTTTTGCATCCGCCTTATCGTCTGCCTTTGCCGCCGGTTTGGAGCTGCCGTTTGTCTTGCGCTTTGCATCCAGCGCCTTTTTGTTCTCCGCTTCCAGCTCTTTTACGGCGGCTTTGTGCATCTCTCGAATCTGATTCAACGTAGAATCCGTTTCGAGAATGCTTTGCGCATAACCGGTAAGCTGCGCGGGGAAGTCGCGATCCAGATCGGCGGCCGTGCCCGTGACAGAGAGCGGCGTGGCCAAGGCTATTTCGGCGGGATCGGTCTCATTCCGGCATTTCGGAATTACGTTGGCGCGGATAAGGCCGCCTGGTAGCGCCGAGAGTGTCAGCAGCAGCGTGCGATCCGCAAGTAAGGGTGCAAGTTCAGTAAACATGAAATGTCCTCGTTTGGTTTGAAAGCACAACACCGGAGTGAATCAGTTGATTCGCATGGGCATGACAACGTACCGAAACTCCAGAGCCGCAGCATCGCTTGCGGGCTGCCATTCGGTCGCGGTATCCGCGTTCTTGAACAGGAATCGCACGTCCTGATGTTCCGCGCGATTCAGAAAATCGGCCAGGTCGGCCGCATTGAAGCCGATACGCGCCGGCTCGCCGGCATACGAAACCACAAGGGATTCCTCACTCTCTCCGACTGCACCATCCTGGGCGCGAACACGCAACTGGTTGGTTGACACCTCGACGACGACGCAACGCGTTTTGTTTTCCGCGAACTGCGCGACGCGCTCAAGCGCGCTGCGCAAATCATTGCGATTCAGCGACAGCGACGCGGCATGACTCTTTGGAAGCACTCGCTCATAGTTGGGGAAGGCGCCGCTCAGTTTGCGGCTGAACAACAGACGTTCCTGCCATACGAAGAAGATGTGGTTGTCGGTAACGGCGCAGCGAACCGGCTGGTCCTTGCGTGCTTCAGCAAAGCGCAGAAAGGCGGCCAGCGTCTTTCGCGGCATCAGAACGTCGACCGGCTTTTCCAGCGCGGGAATCGCAACGGGAGCCGTCGCGAGCGCAAGGCGATGACCATCTGTAGCAACCATGCTGAGCATCGACCCGTCGAGTTTCAGGAGAGCGCCCCCGAGAGTGGTATTGAGGGATTCAGACGACACCGCTACGGAGGCCTTCTCGACGAGTCTTGCCAGCACGCCAGCGGAGAATGAAGCGCCCTCGCGCGGGGGCTTCGGCAGTTCCGGGAAGCTTTCTGCCGATAGCGTGGCGATGCGCGATCGCGACCGTCCGCAGG
>JAFAUR010000266.1 GCA_019243205.1 Acidobacteriaceae bacterium
GCATTTGAAGTGAGAGAACGGCTACACCCAATTTGGCATTCACACGGAAAGGCGCTGCCAGTAACTTTAGCTCCTCTCTCGTCGCCGGGCGATGTACCTCAAGAATTCGCAGCGATTGCTTGTGACGGAACAAGTGGCCGTTCAACCCAACCAACGCTTCGCCACTATGCCGATGGCGCTTTATCAACGGGTTAAGGATGGCAATCTACTACACGGTGCCGATCGGTGCTTGGTCTTCGGGACACGTCTGGAATATTTCTTCACTGAGCACCTTTCCTTAGGACTCGAGGGAGAGTTTGACCGAGTGTGGAGTGGTCAGCACCTCTACAGCAGGTGGCTTGAGAAATTCACCATTGTTCCCCAAGTTGGAGCTGGGCGAGAGTTCTTCAGTCGTCGGATGTTATTGCCGTTTCTGGTTTATGGGAACTGGGTTGAAGGCCTAATGGGCTTCGTCGGTGGAATTCCTTATCAAACCAGAACCTACGACCTCACTACGGAGCACAGGCCGAGACCTGGTCGTAAAATCGCGCAGTTCCGGCCGGCGCAGCTAGCTACGGTCTGGAGAGCCTTCGAAACGGAGTCTCGCCGATCCATTCGATTCGCGCTCCTTGCGATCCTCAAACAAACCCCCCGTTGCCGGGTTCTGATTTCATGGAGGCCATCCGATAAGCGCGTGCGCGGGATCGAAGCACAGGTTCGCCGGACATGTCGCAGAGGAGGCTTGGGAATACAAAAAGCGGTGGAAGCTCGGTAAGTAATGAGAAATTTCACACTTATAGGGGCAGGGTCGGCAGCGATCCTCTTAGCAGCCGGGTTGGCCATGAGCGTTGAGCCTAAGACACGAGGATTTACGGCGGGTCACAAAGACAAAACTAGGGGAGTGATCCTTTCCCGCAACGGAAACGCTTTGAAGCTTCGCGGAGACGATGACAGCATTGGAACCATCGATCTGACAGATCCTTGCCGTGATCGAGAGACGTCGGCCTCAGACTGCATGGACTATCACAGGGCAACTTACGGACTCGCCGTTCTGCCCTTGACCGCTCAAGGTGAGCGCGACGCTCGAGCACTGGCCGGATGGCTTGCCGGTCTCATTTTCACCTAGGTATTTACCAGCCCTTTACAACGTGCGCGCATGACGTGTGAATTGGCCGGATTCGGGCCAGTGGCCGAAATCGACAACGATTTACTCCAGTTGAACTACGGTGCATATGAACGGCTCCGCAGGTAGACATTCATGCCGTGCAGCCTGACTGGGAATTAATCTGCGATGATTGCCCCGGGGCGAATCCCCGGCACAGGTGGATACGAGAGCGGACAGAGTTGTGAGCCGCATTCGACCGGTTACAATGGCCCGATCATGACTTTAAGTGGATTTGATAACGGCACTTATTACCTTGCTCGAACAAGACTGCTCCCGATAGGCGAACTACAGCGGTACGGGAAAGACACTCAAGGCTGACAATCCGATCGTTCGGCGCATGATCCTGGATAGGCTCGATATTCGTTCCAGGACATGCATGTGGATGGCTTCCGGTTCGATCTCGTATCGATCCTTACTCGCGATTCCGGCGGGCGGACCAATGTCAAATCCTCCTGTGCTATGGATATCGACTCGGACCCCGCCGTAGCCGGCACAAAAATAATCGCAGACCGGACCGATGGTGCGCGATCCGCACACGGGAAAGTATCGGCGTACGCGGCTGGTTGTCTTGACACTTGGATATAGCCGGAAATGCGTGCGTCTTTTGGTGTTCCAATCGAGCGCCCGCATCTGGGCCGAGCTGCACGAGAAAGCGTTTCGCCCGGGTCGTGATCCTGGATAATTTGCGCGAAGGCGTGCCGGCGCCTGATGTCTACGATCCCGCGCTCAACCCGTTATATAAGGATCTGCTGCAGCACTACGTGCGAATTGCTCTCCCTTGCCGGGTAAGAGATCCGTTCGCAAGGGCAAAGTGGAATCCAGTGTAGGGCACGCAGAAGACACCATTGAAGGCTATGCGCTTCGAGACCCTGGAAGAGACGCAAACCTGTCTGGACCGCTGGGAAGAGCGCTGGGCCGACACACGCATCCACGGAACGAGCAAGCAGCAGGTGACAGCAATGTTTGCCGAAGAACGTGCCATCGCCGGTCGAACCTTTTCGCTATGTACGGGGATAGACTTCAGCTGACGATCATCTAAGATGCTAGCCGATTTCTCAGAACTTCGAAAGGAGTTTTTCCGTTGTGAGCTGCGTGAGGGCGTTGGAAGTTATAGAAATCCTCCCAGATGCGAAGCTTGGCTCGAAGATCCTGATCATCCTTATAGGTGAGTAACTGATAGAAATCCGTGACCTCGGTCTTATGTGAGCGCTCCACGTTGCCATTGAGCCGGGGCGTGCGGGGCTTGATATATACGTGCTGCATGCCAAGATCCTCGACATGCCAGTGAAAGTTGGCCTGGAATTCATGGCCATTATTAGTTCTGACGGCGTGAATGCGGTTGAGGCCGTGACGGAGCAACACCTCGCGTACGCCTGTCGAAGAGATCTTGATGCCGTGGTATCGATCCAGGTACCAGGCAATTCGGAGTTGCCCCAGATGATAGGTCGTTCTGAGATGGATAATCTTCTCTTCGATATCGGCCGGTGCCCTTAGCTTGGGATTTTCCGGGCACTGCTCTGAATTCACGAGCGCAGCCTCACCGCCGGCAGCGTACTCACGCTTCCACTCGATAGAATGTGTCGCGAGATATGCCGAAGCGTCGGCACGTGTAGGACGCCTTCCGACGCTCGGCTCCTTCTGCAAGAATGCGCAATTTCCTTTTGATGTCGCGCTGAGCCTCGGCGCTGAAGTGGCTCTCTGCCATCTCTCGGCTCTCCTTAAACTGAAAGGTCTATGATCTGTCAGTCGAAGTCCCGACTTTCATAAATCATAGTCCTGGTGTTCGTCCCGCTGCCTGCTCAAGCTCGGCTCGTGCTAGCAGATGTGCCAAACTCGCCTGTAACAGGTCTGCCTGCGCCTTATAACGAGCGGCGCTAGCTTGCCTTCGGTCGGAAACGTTAACAACACCATACGTCAGTTGATTGCCCGCTAACCTATCACTCTCATCCCGCAGGTTCATTACCTGGCGTGCAACGTCGACCATGCTTTTGGTCCGTTCCAGCTTGTTGTAGCTGCACTGAACTGATACAGCGACCTCGTCCTTCAATTTATCGAGATCAAGCTGCGCCTCTGCCAACGCGTCGTTCCGCTCGCGCACTGCTGCGCGTCGTTTGCCGAAGTCGAAGACGTCATAACTCAAGCTGACGCCGAACGTGCCGAAGTTGTGTACCAGGAATGGCACCCCATCCTGATAGCTGTGCCTTGCGAATGCTGTGATGTCGGGAATATAGGCAGTCTTCGCTGCCGCCACCCCTGCCCTGGCTTTCCGCACGGTCTCTTCCGCCGCGAGGATCTGGGGGTTCTCCGCCCAAGCGATCTTCGTGTACTCCATTTTGCTTAAGGTATCGAAGCTCGTCGGCACCGCGGGATCCAGTTCTAATTCAGTATCGAGGGGCAATCCGAGCAGGTCATTCAATTCAGTCTTGAGATCTGCCAATTGAAGATCAGCGGTCAACACGGATTGCTGGCCCTCCAGGAGTTCCGCGCGGCTGCCGATCGCCACAACCTTCAGCGCGCTTCCTTTACGAACATCCTGTTCGCTCTCGCGCAGGTTCTCGCTTGCGTATTCTGTCTGCTGCTCGGCAGCTTTCTTCTGTAGCTGAGCGACCAGAATGCCGTAATAGAGTGTGTGTGCCTGTACAGCGATCTCGTTCTCGGCCCTCTTTACGTCATCGCGCGAAATTGTTACTTCCGCCGCTGCGATCCGGTTCTGCTGGCGAATGCGGATCAACTGAGTCAAAGGCTGCGTGATCATGGTTCCACTCGAAAACAAGTTCTGCTTGCCTTGTTGGAGGTTGATCTGCTGCGGCGGGATGAGTGCTCCTCCGGCGAGACCAAAGCCTCCTGCCGGAATGACGACGTTTTGAAGTTCAGTAACATGCAGCGCATTCGATTGATTCGTGATTTTAGGAAAATAATCCGAGCGGTCGCCAGCCTTGTTCTGCTGATTCTCTTCTACCTTCAACCGTGCGATCTTCAGCGCACGGTTTTGGCTTACTGCAAGATGAACCGCTTCTTCCAGCGTGAGCCGCCGCGCTTCCGCGGCAGCTCTTTTAGGGCTTGCACATAATACGGCTAGTCCTACGATCCCGACAATTCGGAAGGCATGTTGATACTTCATTTCATTTTCCTCAAGTCCTTATAGGTGATCTTTCCCGGCCGCAACAATAACATCAACAGCATGTAAGCGACCGCTATCCACCCTATGAGCACAAACCCGTCGGCAGTGGCCATTGTGTAGGCCTGAGCTCGTACCTGTTGGCTCAGGAGCGCGACGGCGCGAGCGTGCGATGCGTCCGAACCTGTCGACCCGGGAAATAGCCCGACACTAAACATGCGCAGGCGTTCATACGTGAGCCAACTGCCGGACTGCACGTGAAGACCCAGCAGATTGGAATGAAACTGCTCTCGCACTGAGACAAAGCGGTTCATGATTGCTACACCGATCTGACCGCCAAAGATACGGATGAAGTGGATGAATCCCGAGAACGTAGCTGCGGCAGCCATACTGGTCAGGGCACCGGCTTCAAGTCCCTCCAAAACGATGCTGCTAACCAACCCGACGTACGTGCACGCAAAGCCGGTTGCTAACAGTAACTCCACCGCCTCAAAGCTGGTTCCCGCCCAGGAAGAGTCGAGGTGCGCACAGATCCAGCAACCTGCCGCGGCAACCGTGAGACCAACGGCCAGGACCAGACGTGCATCGGTGTGAATTATGAGTCCTGCGACTAGCCAGACGACAACAAACATGGGGACGGCCACCCACGCCAGTGCGTGACCGGTCTGAAGAGCTCGGTATCGTTGAATGTTGCCCAGGAAGCCGGGAATGAGCACGATGGTGGACAAGTGCGCGAACTTGAACATAAATACCGATAGGGCAAGGATGATGATGTTGCGCGTTTTTAAGAAACCAAGCTTCACGATGGGATTTGGCTGGAGCACACGTCTTACCCAGGCTGCCAGCACTAGAAACATACCTGCGGCGAACATACCGACGATCAACCCGGAGTGGAACCAATCAAGACGTTCACCCTGATCGAGTGCTCCATAGAGCAGAGCCAGGCCCAAGCTGAAGTAGGTGAATCCGAGCCAGCTAGGCTTCGGGTCGGAGGGTACACTCCGATGAGGAATGCCAAAATGCACGCAGATCATCATGACGGGTGTGAAGATTGCCGCATTCCAGAAGATCCAGTGCCACGAGAGATGTTCGCTGTACCATCCCTGAAGCACCGAAGCGATATTACTGACGAAAACTATATCCGCTGCATAGGCTGCGATCCCAAAGATGATCAACCGCTTCGGAAGCGTAGTCAACACGAATGTCATCGTCAATGAGTAGAAGGTGCCTGAGGTGAGACCTGCAATCACGGTCAAGGCCAACATTTCCCAGTAACCCGGCGCGAAGGGCAGCAGTAGAGATGCAAGCGTAAAAATTGCGGCAGTTGGCAACAGAATCCGGCGCGGGCCCAACAATGCATTTATGAAGACGACAAAAACACCACTGAACATCGTCGCCATATTGAGCGCGGTCGGAATCCACGAAGCTTCATCGAAGCCGAAACCGGTCGCGCCGCGGAGATCTGGCAGTCCGACGCTAACCAGACGAGCATTCAGTGTGGCAATTCCCGCGCCCAGGAACACGCCCAGAATTCCTATGTAGGGATTGGTCGAAGACCGCGGCGGGGCCGCAGGCAACGAGGCGGTTGGGCTAATAGTGGCTGTTTGAGTCGCCATCGCCTTTGTGCGCGATTACTGCCCGCCCTTATATGTGCGGACCATTGCGATTACAGACAGGCCATCCCGAAGTCGCTCGGTCTCGGGCTGGTTGCGATCCAAGACGATCTTTACCGGTACACGCTGAACGACTTTGGTGAAGTTGCCAGTCGCATTATCCGGAGGTAAAAGAGCAAATTGAGAGCCGCTCGCTGGAGAAAGATATTCGACCTTCCCACGAAATACTGCACCTGGAAAGGCGTCCACGCGAACTGTTGCGGGATTGCCAGGATGCATGTGCCGAACCTGAGTCTCTCTATAATTTGCCTCCACCCAGACATCGTCCTGCACGAGTGAAATGACCTGGGTTCCGGGGCTGACCAACTGCCCTGGCAACACTTTGCGTTCGCTGACTCTTCCGTTCTCGGGCGCTACAATGCGCGTGTATCCCAAGGTAGTTTGCGCAAGGACGAGGGCAGCTTTTTGGGCGTTCAGATCGGCTTTTAGCATCATTTCCTGTGAATCGAGCACCGCACGTTGGCGCTTTTGCGCTTCAAGCTCGGCGTTCTTACTGCCTAACTCTGCTCGGGCTTTAGCCAGGTCGGCCTGGCGACTGGACAATTGCGCCTGTGCTGACGCGATTTCTGAATTCCGACTCGCGAGTTGGGCCTTGTAGCTATCCGCTGACGCGACAACCTGCTCCACTGTCTGCCTCGTTGCCGATTCGACGGCGATCAACGCCTCCTGACGACGCCTCTCCAGTTCTGTTCGCTGCACCTCCGCCTGGGTCGCCTCCATTGCACTGCGCGCGTTTGCTATCGCGGAATTGGCTGCCGCAATGCCCGCTTGAGCGGCCGTGATGTCCGCCTCTGCGGCCTTGATTCCCTCGCCTGCCTGGGCGATATGCGCGTCCTGCAGTTCCTTCTGCCGCTGGTTGTTGATGAGCGCGTCTTCCCGAGCGGCAACAGCCGCTTCAGCCTCCTGTACTTGGGCACGGAAATCGTCATCCCTCAACTGGACGAGCAGTTGTCCCGCTTTGACCGCTTGATAGTCCGAGACCAGCACGCTACCGACGAGGCCGGCGACCTTCGTGCTGAGAGGAGTGAGGTCCGATCGAGTATACGCGTCATCCGTTTTCTCCTCTGCGCGCTCACTCGCCCAACTGTTCCAATTGCCGGTAACCATTACTAGAATGGCAGCGGCCATTGCCAAGACAAGACCGGGTACTGTCCATCGCCTTATGTTGCTCAGTACCAAATTATTCACGTTTGACATATGATTTCCTCCAGAACCCGCGTTACCCAAAAATGTGCATTAACTGTGATACGGGTGGTGATTGAACGTGGCGACATTTACAAACTGAGTACTGGGAAAGGAGAATCACGAACTACGCCGTACGTGAAATCAGACAGGCGCCCGAATACTGAGGAGGCAGGCCTACCAATGATGAGGATGTCAGCCCCGGACTGCTGTGCTGCATCAAGAGCCGCTTGCTTTATTGGTCCGCGAATCACGCGAAGCGTTGCCTCGCAGCCGATAGACTTCTGCAGTTCACCGATGCGCCGACGCGCCTCCGCTTCGTGATCGCCATGTTGCGCGGCCGAGCCGGAATTTTGAATGACATGGATCAATGACAGCCGTGCACCCGCGACCCCCGCCGCGCGGTTCGCAAAATCCAGCACTCTTTTGAAATCCCCGTTCAAGTCGAGGGCGCAGACCCATTCCCGGTGTTCCAGGGACCTCGGAGAGATAATCTCCGCGTGTTCAGTAGTCATGACCGGGCAATCTGCATCGTTGAGCACCTTCGCGGTGGTGGATCCAAGGAGCATTCGCCGGAATCGGCCCGCATGCGTGGGCATGATGATAAGGTCAAATCCGCCCGTCCTGGCGGTTTCCGCAATCTGTTCAGCTACGTCACCGGAGAGCACCATTCTCGGGCATTTCGTCAATGGAAACTCGGCTTCCAGGAACGAGTCAATTCTGCGTCGTGCGATGTTCCAGTGCTCCTCCGCAATCTCTTGGGGGGAGCGCATGGCGAGCTCGAATCCATTGTGGCTCGCAAGATCGCAAACGTGAACTAACGTCACGTCAGAGTCGAAAATCACCGCAGCCCTTTTTACGTAAGCTGCCATCGCAATACAGGACGGCGAAAAATCCACTGGGAACAAGATGTTTTTGATCACGCTGAAATAAACGCCTCCTGTCGCGAATCTCGGGGACCAGAAAGAGGCGGCAATGGCGGAAGGAACCGCTCGTCATGCCGAACGAGGCGGGCCACAATAGCAAACAAACCGCTCGCGGAAAGGGCGCACATCAGAACGCCCGTAACACTCTCGATGGGTCCGAGCATCCGCCAGCTATTTGGAAGGAGGACATCGCCATAGCCGACCGTCGAATAACTGGTTGCGGAAAAATAGAGAGCAGTATCCCATGACGGAAAGCATTTCCATCTATAAAACCCAGACCACAGGGCGATCTCGAATAGCTGTAGCGTAAGCATGGCATGCGTGACTCGAACCATCAGGTCAGCGCAGCGAATCACACCTAGGCGCGACGTGTTCTTGGCGAAATAAACTCTTATCCAAATGACAAACCCAGCCATTCCAGCGCTCTGGAGGGACAGTGTGAGTGTTATCAGAACCGCTGCTACAGAAAGT
Source organism: Acidobacteriaceae bacterium (assembly GCA_019243205.1). Classification (GTDB taxonomy): domain Bacteria; phylum Acidobacteriota; class Terriglobia; order Bryobacterales; family Bryobacteraceae; genus Bog-105. The sequence continues at coordinate 8,515 of JAFAUR010000266.1, forward strand.
TGCTGTAAGAAAAGCATTGCCCGAGGTCACTGCCTTCCGTTGTCGCTGATACCGCGAGATGCGGAAAGCTGCACGAGTCTATCCTGCATGGAGGAAACCAGCCGAGTGACAGCTTTTTCGGCCGACTGGGACATTCCAGCTACCAGGCTCGGTACGGCGTGGTGATCCAACTTAGTCGTTTCTGAAGAACCATCCCTCCACATGACATCGCCAGTCTTCAGGTCCAATAATTGGGCCGATACGGCAACGCTGATGAAGACATCGTGCCCCTGGTCGACCTCTTCTAAGTGATCGAGTGTGCCTGTAACCAGATAGTCCGCGGTAGTGCGGCCATCAAACAAATGAACAGATTCAAAGAGGCCTCGAGCCTGCAGGTTCTGTGCCATTGCGCGTGTGATGGCACTGCGAGGGTCTACTGCCCAGTGATCGTAATTATAGAAACCTATTTGCTCCGGCGATTGCCGATACACGATGGGTCCGGCCCGCAAGAATCTGGGAGCGGAAAACTCACGTACAGCCGCGGACCCGAGCATCGGCTTTGGCACGATGACTTGGGGAGTAGGCGGTACGTTCAGAACGTAATAGCTCGGGTAACGAACTTTGCCGCCACATGCGGCCAAGCTCAGGAAGACTCCGGCCAGACATACCAGACGGACAAGATTCATGTGACGAAAACCATGCACTCGTGTGCTCCTAAGTCAGCCTTCAAAGAACAGGAGCAGCGCGCTGCAGATTTTGTTGGAAACCGTCAGTATGCGCGACAAAGCATCCGATACCAACAACTTGCCTTGTTCAAGCGCTGGGCGGGAGGCCTGGGGCGAAATCAGAAGAGGAAAGACGCTCTGCGGCTCGTAAAATGTCAGAGAATCGGCACGTTGATGCAGGCGTTCCCGAAAACGGTCCGGGCCCTTACATGAACCAACCAGCATTTGTAAGCCGTTCTCTGCTGATAATCCCCGCTCTTACAAATCCTTTTTGCCGGCTCCCTCGCATCACGGCCGCAAAGTCTGCCGGGGTGAAGTTGACAACGGGCGACGTGCGAAGCGCTACGTTTGTGTGTGGTTCCCAGGGCAAATCCATCGTGAAAGGGGCGACAGTCAGGGTCAATGGGCCTGCGTTGTCGCGCGATTTGCCACCGAAGAAACGGGGAAGATTATGCCTCAGTTCGATAGCTCCCGGTTCCGATCGGATCGGACGTGAGGGCTCCCGCTCTCACGGGCTCGACTAAAGTGACCGTTGTTTCTAGGGCAGCGTGCGATGTCCCTGTCCAGCTGAAAATCGAAGGTCATTAAGCAGTGCCGTCAACGATGAGAATCCGGATCGAGTAGGGGGCCGTCATCCAGTGCTTGTCGCCCAGACACTGACGGCCGTGCAACTAACGATCTCGTGTACGCGATGGAAGCGGGTACGGTTAGCTCGATCTCTGTACCGGCATCGAGTCTGCTCCGGACTGCCAGCTTACCTCCGATTAGTTTGGCACGTTCCTGCATCCCAGGCAGACCGTGATGTCCGGCGAGACCGCCTTCTCTGAGAATTCTTGTGTCAACACCGCGTCCGTCGTCCTGGACACGCAAGCGAAGCTGCCGCGCGCCATACTGGATTTCGACTTCAATCTGCCTTGCACGGGCGTGCACGAATGCATTGCGCAGCGCCTCGCATGCAATGCGGTAGACCTCGTCCCGGACAAGCGGGGCGAGGTCGCTCGGTTTGCCTTCCACAAGTACGCGGAAATCGGGAGAATTCCGGCCGGATAGGTGCGCAACGAGTTGTCCTCCGAGCGTGGTGATTGCTTGGGCGAGGTCGTTGCCGATAACTGCGGAGGAGCGCAACCCCTGCACCGCTTTCCGGCCTTCCGTGATCGCCTGCCCAGCTTGCTCAATGATAGTCTCCAGTGTTTTCTGAGCTTCGGCCGGGCGATCCCGGATGATGAACGTCAGCCCGTACAGCTTCATGGATAAGCCTTGAAGGCTCTGCAGCAGGGTATCATGTAGATCGCGCGCGATTCTAGTTCGCTCCGCGAGGCGCTCGGTATAACGCAAGTCCATCTTGGCCGTCATTTGCCGGAACCGGAGGCGATACAGACCCCAAGCGAGCAGCATAATCGCCGCGGCACTTCCAAGCTGGAACCATCGGGCTTGCCAATACGCCGGCTCAACCTCAAAAGACATCGCCGCTTCGTGCCCACTCCAGCGGCCGTCCGGATCACGCGCCATCACTTCGAATTGGAGCCGCCCCGGCGAAACATTTGTATAGTCGACTTCACGCGAGGCGGTGGGCTTGCTCCAGTCCGAATCGACATCGTCGAGCCGATAGCGATATCTCACGCTTTCCGGGTTCGACGCGTTCACGCCAGCGTATCGAAACGTCAAACGGCGCCGGCCGGAGGGAACGCGGATATGGTCACCCGGCGCGATCAGTTTCCCATCGACAACCATTCCATCCATGCGAATTGTGACGGGAAACGCCGGCCTTGCAAAGGCGGACGGATCCAGAACAGAGATCCCCTGACTCAGCGAGAACCAGATCTGTCCGCGACTGTCTTCAACCACTGAGCGGCTACGCTTCACACCTTCAGCACTGGGCAACCCGTTCGTCTCTCCAAACTCCCTATAGTCACCTGCCTGGAAAGAGTTGTTCCGCAAAGCAGAAGACCTCACGCGCAGAACATGGGTACCAGTGGTGATCCACAACCACCCGTTGCTTTCGGCTATGCCAAGAATCTCTCCAAAGAGCGGCTCCGGCGCGCTTGTGGGGACGCGTACAGTCCCGGATTGTAGAAACGAGATCCCCTTCGAGGTCCCGATCCAGAGTGTGCCCGAGTCATCGAGAAATAGACTCTCGATTGGACCCGGCGGCAACCCGTCGCGGACGAAATAGGTGGCCCAGTGATTGTTTTTGAGTTGGGCGAGACCGTCTGGAGTACCTACGAAGACTTCTCCCGCAGCATTTCCGGTGATGACCGAAATCGTGTTTGAAGGTAGCCCGTCTTGAGTTGTAAATGTGTGCCAGTTGCCCGCTTTGAAACGGCCGAGACCTTTGTTGAGCGTCCCAGCCCAAACAGCACCATTCGTCGCGCGATAGATCGAAGAGACAGCATTTTCGGGGAGTCCGTCTCGCCGCGTGTAGGTTGTGGCTCGAAGTCCACCATCCTCTACCCGGAGCCGCGTGACTCCGCCGTTTCTCCTACTAGCCCACACCTCGCCCGGAGCCCCCGCGATTGAATAAACGTTATCGTGCATCAGTCCCGCTACGTTAATCGGCTCAATCGAACCATGCGCAAGCCGGAAAAATCCGCCATCCGAGGGCGCAAACCACAAGCTCGCATGATCATCGACGTAAATCGACCCGCAATGGCTGCACGGCAAACCCGCCGACCTTGAGTAGGTGGCGAACCCATTGGTACGGTAGCGCTCGATGATGTCCGGTCCGCCAATCCACAGATCTCCGGCTCGGTCCTCGAACAACGAGCTTACGGGGAAACGCACGGCCGATCGTTCCATCGAATGGATTCTGCCTTCCGCATCGATTTCCTTTGCGTCGGCTTTGAACAAACGGCCGTCAGTGCCGATCCAAACGACCCCATCTCGGTCGCTTGCCAACGAAAGGATCCCGATATTGCCAAGCTCGCGATCTGTCTCCTGAATCAGTCTCCCGTCGTGTATGCTCAGTAGGCCCTTGTCTGTGCCGAGTAACAGCGTTGCACCCGCAATCGGAAGGAGGCAGTTGATTTTCGCGTCTGGTAAGTCTGCGATGTGCTGAACTTCTGCAGTCCCTCGCGCCACCATCAGATGCACGACGCCGTGATCGCGAGTGCCAATCCAGAAGGAGCCGTCCGTCGCCTCCGCGACTGCCGTTGGAGAGCTGGGAATAGAGCTCGGATCCAACAGAACACGCGCCGTCCCATGCTCGTACTCAACCAGCCCCTGCGTCTCACTTGCAAAGAGCAGCGATCCGTTACGGCTTATGCTAACCGGACCGGCTCGATGCAGGTGTCTGCCGCTGTCGAGCAACGGTCCCACTAGGCGACCGGCAGAATATCGGAACAGACGACTATGGTCGTCTGTGAGCCACAACTGGTCACTCGAATCTGTAACCAGACCCACCACGGCAAGATTCGTCTCGACACTCGGATCGATGTCGCGAATCGAAACAAAATTCAGGCCATCATACCGGACCAGCCCTTTGCTCGTACCAATCCAGAGATAACCATCGCCGGTTTGCGTTATCGAGTAGACATGGCCGCCCGAAAAGCCTGCCGCTCGATCCCAAATGTCTTGGCTGTGGCTCGGCGTGATTCTGTCCGCGGCCCCGCCGAAAGCCGCGTGTGCCAGAAACAGAAGCGGGATGAAGCAGATGTTTCGCAAGTAATTTAAGGCAAAAACTCAAATCGGTCCACGACGATTTCAGCGCGGTCCCGAAGCCCGGATACACCGCGCTTGCCCTGCCAGTAAACAAAGAAAGCCATACGGACTGACTCCGATCCCGGAGTAGGAACTTCCCATGTAAACACGCGCTTCGAGATGGCGGGTGCTCCAGGAGGTGCATCTGCCCGAGAGGTCGTCATTGTGAGTCTGGCGGGCTCCCAGATCATTGTGTACTTCAGTCTGCCTGCTGGTACATTGAAACGCGAAACATTACTTGGCAGGAAGGTAGGCTGTAGCGTAAACTCCGAGTTCTTGTTGTCCGGGTCGCCCCATCGGCTGATATTGATGTCGAATTCACGATTGTTCTGCTCGTCCGTCGAATAGTCCCATGTGTACATTTCCAGAACAACCGAAGGGTCCAGGCGGGAAGTGTCTTCGACTGTGAACGAATAGGTGCCATACCCCAAGCTGCGCGTCAGTTTCACCTCCGAACAGGTCCAGCGTTGACCTCGCTTGACAATCTGAAGGTGCAGAGCCCCCGCTTCGTCCGTATATACATTGTCAGGATTGTACGGATTGCTCGTGCCGCCACGGTCGCTCGGCTTAAAGCGAACCCGCCATCTGAAGCTGCTGAAATCGATAAAGAAAGACGAGGATTTCTCCTGTCCTCGCGCAATAGCGACTTGCGCCACAACTCCTCCGCGTCCCGGCAGTTCGCGCAAAACTGGCGCGGGGTGGTACGAAGAATCGACCAGCAGGGCCGCGTATTGAGTACCTAGATGTACTTCGTTGCGCCACGCGTTGTCCGGGAAAATCGACGTAAAGGGAGAAGACAGCAAAGGCTGCAACCACCACAGTCCGCCGCACTTGGAATAGAGGACCATTTGCTGTCCTCGCCTCGCCCCAGCCACGGTTCCTTCAATGACGTCCCCCTCTTCACGATCTCCGGTGTTCCACTCGGGCACCTGCGTAAAGGAGATTTTCGGTTGAACGTTTTGTTTTGTGCCCTGATGACAAGCGCTCACCGCGAGGCATATCGCGACAAGGAACAAGGCAGCGGCGGAACGCCGTTGGGACTCATTGGCGATTCCTCGCCAGCATTTAGAATAATCATCTCCCGCCAGAATGCGATTGGAGACAGGAATCGACGCGCAAATGTTCGATTCAATTCCAGGCGAGTCGCCCACAGGCAGGCCTACTCGTTATTTTGTAACAAACCGGAACCCAGAGTGCCTCGAGACTCTGTCGCATCCCGAGCTTTATGAAAATGCGACCTGGTCGTTTATTAAACGCGACGTCAACAGGAACCTGAATCCGCAACTCGTGCGATCTTAGGAGCGTCGCGGCTCGACGGGGGCGCTGTGGCGCATTGCTGATTGTGTTCGTCTGGCACTTTCCCCACTCTGATGCGATCGCCGCACATATCGCGAAGACTACGCTCGCGCTGGGATTCGGATGCTGCCCGTGATCGAACCGTAGGGTAAGGCGACAGTCATGCGAGTCGTTATCTGTTCGGTCTCGCTGATCCCGATCAGCTTAATTCCTTGCTTCCTGGAAATGACTGGAGAGCTCTACGCGACCCGGCGCCGTCGTGGCAGGACTTGGCATGCTTTACTTCGGCGCACAATTGGCACGCAAAAGAAGCTACTGCGGGCGCTCCCCGCCGTTATGCTATTGCAGCGACGCGCGGCCTCATGGAATAAGGGCAGCGCTTTGTGCTCAGTCGTCGCTTCGTGCTCAATTCCTCAATGCACCGCACGCGTGCCTTGACGCCGAGCAAACTCTACCGCCCGTGCAGAAGAAGCCAAGTTCGGGCGGCCGATCTCACAACGAAGAACACTATTAAAGGATGCGGATTCCGGGCTAATAAAAACACTCATTCTTCTAGTCGCGGCAGGATACAAGAATACATATCCGCTGCTCGGGCAATATCATGGTATGTCGGGTAAGGTGTTCATACGATGGGCTTTGGCCAGCTAACCACGAGGCCTAACTATTACCCTTCCTTCTTTGTTGCCGTATTTCCTGAAAAACGGGTCAGTCCAAAAATCAGCTAGGAAAACGATTGGCCATTGCCTGCTTCTTGGCAATTGACTAGAATTCGGCAGTTTTAAATTATGTTGCAACGGCTTACAACGGCGGCTTAAGCCCTTTTGTCCAGGGTGAACGTAACTTTGCGCGAAGCGAGATGGAACTCAGGATGGTTTTTCTCGGGTTCGACCGTTGGGCGCACGCGATCATCCGTTATGCTCAATTCCGGTAACGCTGAGATGAAGAGTGACACATTGCCTCACAGTGCAAGTCTTCGCTACCACCGATTTCGATTGGAAGCTTACTTGCGAGCTGTCCGATGAAAACGACTATGAAGCCAGCAGATATGGAAGCAATACCTTGGGGTGCGATTGCTGTTTGTATCATTCTGACCCTCGCATTCGGCATCTGCTGCCTGTGTGCGTCAACGATCATAAAACCCTCTATGTCGGCCGGTGGACATCTGAGTTTCACATACTCGAACGTGATGAGTGATGCAGTTCTTGCAACCGAACCAGGAAAGGCAACAACCGGCAGATAAAATCCGTCAGCGCGACAGGTGAGACGAGCGCGGAGCTATTCAAGAGCGGGCGCCGAACCGGGAGGGCCTTGCGGGCGAGGGCGTTCGGACTCTCTCGCAAGGCTTTCCAGATCGCATTCCTCGATTCCAGAGTACGGCCTTTCACGTTCGAATAATCCCGACCGAAA
>JAFAUR010000131.1 GCA_019243205.1 Acidobacteriaceae bacterium
ACCGGCCAATGATGATGGGCACTATGTCGACGCTTTAGCTCAGCTCGACGGTCGAGGCGCTGTTTTGATCTCCAGGCCCGACCAGCCCATCATCCAGCCTGTCTTACAGAGCCTTCCCAGGGGTTCAGCAACGAAACCCCGGTCGTACCGAAATCAGCAACGTTCCGGGTCACGATCATCATGCCATGCACCAGAGCTGTCGCTGCGATCAAGGCGTCGCGCTCGGCGCGTTCGCAAAGCTCGCGTTCCGTGCAGAACCCCTACCACGATTAGGCGGCTAATAAAACTGTTCCGCTTAATCTCTTATAAACAGAGGGGCCGGGATGGATTGGAGCCTTTTCGCGCCGCTTGTCGTGACCGGCTCATCGCCTTTATCGTCGGCTGGCTTGGCCACAGCTTTGCAGCTCGCCGTGACTCTTGAATGAGCAACGTAAGCTGCGCGTTACGTTATCTTCTCGAGGCATATAGATGCTGTGCATCGTTCGACAACTTGTCGTTCAAATTACGGGAGGCGCGCATCACCTCGAGGGGTTGGCGAAGACGCTGCGCTGTTGCCGGTGTGTCTTCAGGGGGAGATGAATGCGGCGAAGCGGGCGGCGTGGCCGAGATCGTGGTCTCGTTTGGAGGGGAGGGAATTCTATCAAGCCTCCGCAGCACACTGAACGATGCCAGCAGCACGTAGACGTTGTTGCGGTCCCGTACCCGTTAAACACGGCCTGAAGGAATGAGAAGGCGTCGGCGTAGCCGCTCAGCCTTGGCCGTATCGCTAGCCGAGGCGGTTGCATCCACACTCGGAGGATTTGCAGAAGCCGTCTTCTAGGATCGGCGCCAGTCGTCTTTGAACTTGGTAAGGCTCAGCGCAGTGTATCGTGGGTCGAGGCGGACCGCCCGCGACGCTCGGGCTACGATGGGCAAGGCGAAGCCCATCGGCCTGCTGATCGAGCGCAAGGAAACGGGGCGGCGTCGGCGAATTCGCCAAGCTGACGACCGGAGAGCTCCCGCAAGCAACTCCAGGCCGATGTGGCCGCTCTGACGGCGATGCGTAAGACACGGGGCGAGACAGCCACTGATTTTGCCAACCAAATGCTGCGATACGCTTTGTTATCGACCGGGCGTCGAACGGCTCCTTGTCCGGGAGAAGCCGCCCGAGTCTGGCTTTGAGGGTATTCACGGGGCGGGCTGGTCGGGGTTGAAAGGGATCACGATGTCCTGCCACGATGAGGCGCCGTAGCAACAGAGGTTAATTTCATGAAAGCACTGATCAAATGGGTTGAGGACCAGAGGCGTTGCAAGTCTTGACCAAACCATGCGGTGCCAGCACATTCAGGTCAATGATTCACCGAATAGTGGCATCGTGAGCGTCTCGGGGTGCCACAGCTTGGTAGCAAACCACTCTGTAGGTCTGCGCAAAGCGCGATGCCACATCGCGTTCAACAAATGACCGGTCTGCCGGCGATGAAGCGCACACTCGCATGGTGGTTGTGCTCGCAGTGAATATGAACGAGGTCTTGTTTGCCAGCGTTGCGGCCTGCACCTAATTCCAACGGCACCGTCCTGGTCACAGGTGCTTGCGGATTCATTGGGAGCGTGATCACGGCTGCACTTCGGTCGCGGGGCTTCAGCGTTGTGGCACACGCTCGCCGCCCTTGCCCCGAGATCGATTGGGTGGCGGATCTGGCCCAGCCGCTTCACGCCTATGATCCGCCTCCAGACGGTATCGTCGCTGTGATTCATTGCGCTGCCGCGATTCCGTCGCGCTCAAGCTCATTCGATGACAATGAACGCGCCACGAGCCACCTTTGCACCAAGCTCGCGGAGCGCGCGATCAAGCGTCTTATTCACCTTTCAAGTGTAGCTGTTTATAAGCCCCCAGTTCGTGGTCAATGGATCATCTCAGAAGATGCGCAGCTCGTTGAGGTCGATGATCCGCATACCAGCCCCTATGCCAATAGTAAGCGTGCATCCGAACTAGCCTTTGATAGCTTTGCTCAGCGACACTCGGACGTAACGATCGTACACATCCGAGCTTCCTCGGTATACGGACCGGGAATGGTCCCTACGACACTTCTTCCAGTGTTGGCATCTCGCGCACTTCGGCACGAGCCCATACGTCTGAGCGGTCCTCGCAAGTATGTACAAAATTTCGTGCACGCTGAAGATATCGCGGAGCTGGCGATAACTCTTCTTATGAGCGATGAACGCCCCTACGCGGTAAACGCGTTTTCGGATGACACGTTTGGTCTTTTCGCGCTTGCCCATTTTATCCGGGACGCGCTCAGAAGCAGGAGTGTCATTGTTGACAATACCGATGGTGCAGAAGCGCCTGACCCAGTTTTTGTCAACACGCTCGCAAGGCAGCACCAACCGACATTCCGGAGGCTCCGTGACCACGTGCTCGATCTCCCATGACGCTTCGCGTTGCGGTCACTGGCATTACTGGTGATGTGGGCCGCGGTGCTGTCCAGGGGCTAAAGCAAAACCCTTTCCATGAGGAGCCCATATGGATTCTTGGACTTGATGCTAGCGCCGATGCTCGGAGCAATGTGCTCATTGACTCATTCGTGCAGCTTCCCCCTGTCAGCGACGCACATTACGTCGATGCCCTAGCGGGAACTCTGCGCATTAACAAAATCGATATACTCCTGCCGGGAGTTGACACCGAGATCTGGGTACTGTCCCACGCACGACAACGTCTTGCCGCGACCGGTTCTAAAGTGGTCCTGGCTCCGCCGGAGCTGGTCGAGGCAGCAAGGGACAAGCTCTTAACTGCCAGATATCTTGAGTCGGTCGGCATTCAGGTACCTCCAACCTATGAAGCCGAAACCGCGGAAATGGAGGATCTCAAATACCCCATGATTGCCAAACCGCGAGTCGGTCATGGTAGCCGAGGAATTGAGTTTTTGGCGGATCGGGAGGCCATGCAAAGGTTTCTTTGCAGACAGCCTCCGCAGTACTGCGTGCAACGATATATAGGTGGGCCCGAAATTACGGTTGGATTTCTCTACGATTCCCAGGGAGTTATGCGGGATGCGATTGCGATGGAGAGATTTCTCGAAGGTGGCCGCACCACGCGCGCGCGAACCATTGAACCCCCGGTTATACTTCAATTCATTGAGAATTTCGGCGCCAAAGTCAGGGGATCAGGTGCCGTGAATGCGCAATTGCGGATCGATCCACGAGAGGGGCCGCTCGTCTTCGAGATCAACGCGCGGCTATCCGGATCAA
>JAFAUR010000229.1 GCA_019243205.1 Acidobacteriaceae bacterium
CGCACGCGACGTGATCTGGTCGCGCAGCTTGACGGCATTGATCTCGAAATCGGATTTCGTCGGATACGATTCCGGATGTTCTCGCTTCATACGCGCGTATACGCCTCGCAATTCCGTACGAGCGGTCACGAGATCGGCGCCCGGCGCGAGCTTTGCAAATAGTTCGGTCATGCGATGGATGCGGCTCGTCTGCATGGTCGCCGACAGATGATGCGAACTGGTAACGATATTTGCGATGATCTGCGTCTCTTGCGGGTAGGGAACACACGACTCGAGGACGCCGACCACCGTAGCGCTGCGCGCATCGACAAACGTATCGAGTCGCACTGTTTTCCCGATCACGGTCGGGTCGCTGTTCAGAGCAGTCGACCAAAACCGGTACGTCAAAACGACTGCGCCGGCGGCCTTCGGACCATCGTCACGCGCGTCCAGTAAACGCCCTAGCACAGGCCGCAGACCCATCACCGGGAAGTACGATCCGCCAACGACGCCCGCGATCACTTCTCGAGGCTCCCCAAGTCCGACCATCGAAAACCCGACCACCGAGAAATCGCCAAAGGAACTGAGTGTCTTTACGCTCGATTTGAAGTCCTCAATTTCCGGTATCGAGAAACTCGTGTTAGCGGCCCCGCTACCGGGCGCACTCTGGCGAATATAGATCAGCCGGTCCTCATCCCGATTTACTAGGGGCCGCAGCAAAATGCCGCGAACCAGGCTGAACATGACGGCATTGGCACCAATCCCGAGCGCCAGGGTCAACACGACCGTGATCGTGAGGCCTTTCTCTCGTGCGAGAAGGCGGGCCGCAAACTTCAGCTCGCGCAGAAAAGACAGAATGTATTCGAACATGCAGCGAAGCCTCTTGGGGTCTACGTCTTCGCAATTTACCACCCGCGCCATCATCTTGAAAACAAGAATGCTGGGTGTTGTTGCAGTGGTGGGCGAGTGTTCGTTTTCGGAATTCTTCCGTCCGGAACACGACACCTGCGTGCCGAAACCTACGGGATGCAGGCGGGTCTGATTTTTCAGGAGGACATAAACAGAGATGAGAAAGCTGTTTTTGAGCTTAGCCTGCGCAGGTATTCTGCTGGGCTTTCAAACGGCAAATTTCGGATTCGCTCAAAGCCCGAGCGGTATGCCGAAAGCACAAAGCCCGACCCCGTCCACACCTTCTACTGTCCCGGGACAATCGCCGAGCGCAAACGGTCCCGCCACACCAAACACGCCCGAACCGGTGCCCGCCAAAGTAGATGACAGGAAGTTCTTGAAACAGGCGGCTTTGGACGGGATGACCGAAGTGGAACTCGGCAAAGTGGCGGAGCAAAAGGCGTCCAGTGCTGACGTCAAGCAATTTGCACAAAAAATGGTCGACGATCACACAAAGGCGAACGAAGAATTGAAGCAGGTTGCGAGCAAACAGAATATCTCCGTACCCGACACGCTCGATTCTAAACATCAATCGCAAATCGATAAGCTCTCGAAGCTGTCTGGCGAGGATTTCGATAAAGCGTATGCCAAAGAGCAGGTCAAGAATCACCAGTCAGATGTGAAAGAATTTACGGCCGAAGCACGGTCCGGCAACAATGCGGGCGTCATGGCATTTGCTTCCAGCGTTCTGCCGACTTTGCAGGAGCACCTCGAAATGGCAAAGAACCTCAACAAGTCGGAAAAGAACGGAGGCAAGAAGGCCAACGGTGGAAGTTAGATGAGTTAGGTTCACGTTCCGGCGAAATCGCGGACAGATTCTCGCCTGATGCCGGCGCTGCCTGCGCTTCAATGAAAAGCGATGGAACAAGCGCCGGTCTTTGAGCTGTGCACGCGCGTCACGCCCGAAGATATTGACCAATTGGGTCATGTGAACAACATCGTCTATCTGCGATGGGTGCAAGAGGTTGCCGTTGCCCACTGGTTTGCCTGTGCGCCCGAGGACGAGAAGGCAACGCTGACGGGGATCGTCTTGCGGCATGAGATCGACTACAAGCGTCCCGGTCATCTCGAAGATGAGATCACGCTGCGGACCTGGGTCGGCAACTCTAGCCGGCTGAGATTCGAGCGCCATACGCAGATTCTGCGGCGAGCGGATGGAGCCCTGCTCGCCGAAGCTCTGACAGTGTGGTGTCCGATAAGCCTTGAGACCCGCCGGCCCGTATCCGTGAGCGAGCGGGTACGCGGAAATTTCTCTTCTGTTTCTGACCGGCCTGAGCCAAGCCAACCTCAAAATATGAAATGAGCTACTAATTGAAGCTGGCGCGAGTTGCTGGGGAAAAACTGGCTGTACTGGCCGAAACTTGAAGAGCTTGGGACCAGGAAGGTACGGCTGATGGCTGCCGTCGAGTTCGGAGTGACATCTGAGAGAAAGCCGCCTGTAAACTGTGAATGATTGAACAGGTTAAAGAACTGCGCTCCGATATCGAACTTGAACCGCTCAGTGAAGTTAAGGTGCTTCGAAAGCGAAGCGTCGACATTGTTCGTTCGGCCGAGCGGAAAGGTGTTCCGTCCGCCAGTCGGAAGAGCACCTAAGCCGGCGACTATGTAGCGAGCGTTTGGATTGTTCGCGACATAAGCAACGATACTGGCGCTGCCCGCCTTCACCGCCTGGCCCGCGGCATTGAGACCTGTAACGCCGCTGCCGACCGTTGCCGCACCGGCAGTGTTCACGATGGTCCGGTCACCCGTCGGATCGTTGTTGAGATTGGCATCGATGCCATCTTGAACGGTGGCAAGTTCCGGCGACTCAAAGGTGTAGACACCAGAAATGTTCCAGTTTCCGACTAGGTTCTTCAGGATCCAGCTGCGGTCCTGAAATGGCCGGAAATCGTAGACAGGCGCAAACGTGAACCGCTGGCGATGATCCAGTGCCGACGAGGCCCATTCGGAGCGCTGGTCCTGGAAATCCTGCGCCCGGCGAGGGGAAAGAATCGTCGAGAAATTCGTCGCGGTGGAGTCATCAAAGTTATGGCTCCAGGTATAAGAAGCTATAAAAGAAAAGTTGTGTGAGTAGCGCTTCGTCAACTGGAGAGCCAGACCGTCGTACCGCGAATTCCCCCATGGATTGTATCCCACCAGGGCCTGCTTGAATCCATAGACACCCAGGTAATTCCACGGCTCTGAAGCGGTTGTGCCGGGTAAAATCGTGCTCTGGATTTGGCCGAGCGTCAGAGTATTACCCGCCAGTTGAGCCGCACTCGGCGTCGTCAGATACGTCGGGATATTGCGGGAGGAATTCACCGGTGACACCACGTTCAGACGTGTCTGGTTCCAGAGGTGAACGCCCTTTGTATGGACGTAGCGCACTTCTGCAAGGAAATCTTTACCGATGGAGCGCTGGGCACCTATGGTTCCGGTAAGGGCATATGGCCGATTTTGGTTCCAGGTGTAGGTCGCAATAGCCGCGCGTGCCTGCGCTTGGGTGGCCTGAGGCGGAACAGCGCCGCTGATTCCGCCATTCGCCAGGAAATTGGTTACCGGGGCGTTGGCATTCACATCTACGGTGGTTTGATAGAAAGCTGGAGAGGCGTTCTGGTTCAGATTGATGTACGTATTGTCAAAAGAACGCCCCACGCCACCTCGTATTGACCATTTGCCGTCTGTTCCCGGAGAATACGCGAACCCCAACCGGGGGCTCCAGTCGTAAGCGCCGGATTTAGGGGAAGCAAATGTGATCACGCCAGGGACGTTCGCTATCCCGCTGTATTGCTGTGCGCGTGAACCGACCGGAACCGTCACGTACTCATAACGAACACCCAGATTCAAAGTGAAATTCGGACGTACCCGGAAATCGTCCTGGACGAAAGCAGCGTTCTGCAAAAATCCAAAGGGTACGCCGCTGGCGGCCCCCACGCTTCGTTCGCCGCTGGATGGAACGCCGAACGCGCTGCCCGTAGGCTGGTTATCGAGTAGGTATTCCTGAAGGTCGACGTAATCGTAATCACCGCGGGCGCGCTGTACGAAAGTTCCAGTCAGTATGGTGTCGATAATCTGGTAGCCGGCCTTAATGGTGTGGCGCCCGAATGTTTTCGTCAAATTGTCCTGAAGCGAAGAAGAATTCGCGATTTGGCCGGTAGGTGTGTTTGGGTCGGGCCCTAATTGAAGGCCGAGATCGTCGTAACTGATATTCGGAAACGCGTCGAGTCCCGGAAATGCATAATTGCCGGCTGAAGTCGCGCTGTTATTCCGGCGGTATGCGATCCGAAACTCATTTACCAAGGTGGGAGAAAATGTGTGGAATTCCGAGAGCGATACACTTTTGTTTCTGGCCGGGTTGGGTTGGAAGAAAACCGGCAAGTTCGCTTTATTGTCAAGCCCTACGCTTGTGTCGTACACGTAGCGCCCCCGGAGTTGATCCTTTTCGCTGATGTTGTAATCGATCGCGATGATGGCATGATAAGCGTTGTTGTAATTCGGGGACGCAAAGGAAAGGGCACCGAGCGGAATGGGGACTCCTCTAACCGTTGTGGAGGGATTGCTGGAGTCGACCGCTGTTGCAACCGGAACATACTTTTCGAAAACTCCAAGGTTGGTCTTATTCAAGCCGCCCATGCTGTTGAGAATACTGATTCCGGCTGCCGTGGGAGCATCAACCGGCTGCCCTGGAATAGAGGCCTGACCCAATGGGTTGTATTCATAACTGCCAAAGTAAAACAGTTTGTCTTTGAGGATGGGACCGCCTACAGTCGCGCCGATGCGATTGTTGTCGAGCCGGGGATTCGAACGATTGCCCGCGACAACTTGTGAATAGTCCACTGCGTTGAGCTTGCGATTCTGCACGTATCCAAAAATCGAGCCATGCACTTGGTTGGTTCCAGTCTTCACGATCACATTGAAAACGCCGCCCGAAGCACCGCCGAACTCGGCGCTGAACTGGTTTTGCGCCACATTCAGTTGCGCTATGGCTTCGTTTGAAACGTAAACCTGGGGGCCAGTGCTGTAGCCGTCATTGTTCGAAACACCATCGATGGCAAAGCTGTTGTTTTCCGGCCGTTGCCCCGCGATGCTCGGTCCGGTACCTTGGCCGACGCCACCCTGGGATGCTACACCAGCACCCAGTAGACTGAGGTTGTAGATGCCCGCTCCGTTGATGGTTTTGGAGAAGCTGGCTGCCGGGAGATCCACCGCCTGCGTGCTTGTAAACGTGGTCTGCAGCTGAGAAGTGGACGTGTCTACCGCTGCCGCTGCTTCGGCCACCTCCACCGTGGTCGTGACCGATCCGACGCTTAGGGTCATATTGACCGTTGACGTGTGGTTCAGTTCGAGCTCCACATTCTCGGCTATCGCTT
Organism: Acidobacteriaceae bacterium; assembly: GCA_019243205.1. GTDB lineage: Bacteria > Acidobacteriota > Terriglobia > Bryobacterales > Bryobacteraceae > Bog-105. The sequence goes on from JAFAUR010000229.1 coordinate 5,277, forward strand.
TCGCGAACCCGGGAGACTCGGCAGTGACCCGGTATTTGCCCACCGGAACATCGTTAAGCCGGTATTCGCCATTTGAATTTGTTTCCGTCGTGTATTTGACGCCGGTGTCTACGTTCGTAGCGGTCACCGTGGCCTTTGCAACACCGGCTCCTGATGAGTCGGTAATTAGTCCGACCAAAATAGCGTCGGTGAGTTGTGCGGAGACCAAACCGGCGAAAAGCGTAAAAACGGCGACGAGGCAAAACACTTTGAGACATCGAACCGTCATAACAGCCACTACCCCCTTTTTGATCGTGCAGTGGCGCGATTCGTGTTTCAGTCGGCGCACCTATCGCGCTCTAGCTCAAGCTCCCACTGGACGAATTCAAGCTGTTGCCCTAAGTTGCGCTCCTTTGCGCAACACTCGGAAAACTTTGGGTAGAATATAGCACCCCCGAAATCTACCGGCAACCTTTTTCTCCATAGCACGTACTGGTCCCTTCCTGGTTACCCCTGAGTAACTTCGTTCTGATTTTCTGAATGACGCGTTTATAAACTTCGCGTTGACATGGCCGTACGCAGATAGTTGAATGGGACCAGGCTTCTGGGTCTCCTGTCACCCTCAGGTGACACTCGGCAGTTTCAAATCTTGTCATAGAGGTTAGCTGGACCATGCTGTCTTTTCGAATAACCCGTTGTGTGCCCGTGTTTGCGGCCTTCGGGATTTTTGCATTGGGCCTTGCGGCTCAAGAATTTCGCGGAACCATCTCGGGCAAAGTCACGGACCCCACTGCGGCTCCCGTCCCTAACGCCCAGGTCACCGTGACGGAAACTCAAACCGGCACCAAATCACAGACGATCACTAACTCCAATGGCGACTACACGGTCCCGTTCCTGCAGCCCGGCAACTATTCCATCGACGTGGATGCCCAGAGCTTCAAGCACTACCTTCGTAAGGCGGTCCACTTAGGAGCAGGCGATCACCCGGTCATCGACATCCCTCTCGAACTCGGTAGCGCTGTCCAGACGGTCTCGGTAACGGCCGATGCACCGCTGATTAACTCGGAAAACGCCACTGTCGGTCAGGCCATCAGTGAGAAAGAGGTAGAAAACCTTCCTCTCAACGGGCGCACGCCCTTATCGCTCGCCGGCCTTTCGATAGGCGTCGTTGCTACAGTGCAGCCGGGCCTGGTCCACCCGTTTGACCTTGGCAGTGCAGCCGGATGGAGCGTTGCAGGCTCAGCATCGCAAACCAACGAGATCCTGGTAGACGGTTCGCCCGACGCGACATGGGATGGTCGTTTGGCTTACAGCCCGATGGCCGATGCGGTTCAGGAAGTCCGTGTCAAAGCCTTTGACAATGACGCGTCCTTCGGTCATACCGGCGGCGGAACGATTAACCAGATCCTGAAGTCGGGAACGAATGAACTCCACGGCACTTTGTATGAGTTCAACCAGCCCAATAATATGATGGCGAATCCCTGGTTTAGCAACGCCAGGGGTCAGGTTGCTCCCGCCCTTCACTACAACCAGTACGGTCTCACCGTCGGCGGTCCTGTTTTGATCCCGAAAGTGTATAACGGCCGCGACAAGCTGTTCTGGTTCTTCGGTTGGGAAGGTTTGAAAGACAGCCAGCCGAATCCAACCATCCTGACCGTACCCACCGCCGCTGAGCGGACAGGCAACTTCGCCGGGTTGCCGACACTTTACAACCCGTACTCGGCTGTTCAAAACGCGTCCGGCACGATCACGCGCACCGCCATCCCCGGGAATAACCTCAATAACGTTCCGGGAGGCCTGAACCCGGTCGCGCTCGCGATCCTGAAGTATTACCCACTTCCGAATATCGCGCCTCAGGGGCCGAACAGTACGCTCAACTACTTCTCGAGCGCGCCTACCATCGACAACTACAGTAATGAACTCGGCCGGCTCGATTACAACATGAGCACCCGCAACCGGATTTCATTCGACGCGCGCCACACGTATTACACGCAGACCAAAAACGACTATTTCGCCAATCAAACCACGTCTTCGCTACTAACGCGTGAGAACCAGGGCGCAACGCTCGATGATGTGTTCACGATTGATCCCACCAATCTGCTCGACGTGCGCTTGAACTTTACTCGCATGGATGAGCAGCACCCATCGCCGACAGCGGGCTTCGATCCCACCAGTCTCGGGCTTCCTGCTTATTTGACGAACTCCTCCCAATACCTGCAGTTTCCGGTCTTCTCTCTCACGAACTATCAAAGCCTCGGCTCGAATTCGAACAACCTGCTGCCGTCGCAGTCTCTTCAGCTCTATTCGTCCATCGTGTCGGTGCGAGGGAGCCACACGATCAAGTTCGGGACGGATATCCGCCAGTACAACCTGAACGTGAGCAGCTACGGCGCTTCCACGGGCAGCTTCACGTTCGGAAATGCATTTGTGCGGCAGTCAAGCAGCTCCTCTTCAACCGTGGCTGTCGGCCAGGATCTTGCGTCCATGCTCCTGGGCCTGCCGACCGCCGGCTCGTATGATGTCAACGCCGCCAGCTCCTGGTATCAGCATTACTTTGCCTTCTTTGTGCAGGACGATTGGCGGCTCAAGTCGAACCTGACCGTAAATCTGGGCGTCCGCTTCGATCACGACGGCGCCTACACGGAAAAGTATGGCCGTACGGTCAGCGGCTTCGACCCCACGGCAGTGCTTCCTATCACCGCCGCGGCCCAGGCGGCTTACGCCAAGAGCCCGATCTCGCAGCTGCCCGTTAGCGCTTTCGATCCGGTTGGTGGCTTGACCTACCCCGGCAGCGTAAATGGTCCCGCCTTCAACAGCACCTCTCACCTGTTCAGCCCGCGCGCCGGCTTCGCCTGGAGCCCAACGGCTCTCGGCGGCAAAACCGTCATCAGCGGCGGCTTCGGCATGTTCGTTCAGCCGCTAACAATCGCCCAGCTCGCGACCACCGGTAAGTACTCCACGAATCCGATCCTCAACCAGGAAGGTTTCAGCCAGACAACGCAGTTAGTCGCCACCAACAACGGCAACCTGACTCCCGCTGCGACACTCACGAATCCGTTCCCGTCAGGAACTTTTCAGCAGCCTGTCGGTTCTCTTCTGGGTCCGGCGACCTTCCTTGGCCAGACCATCTCCTTCCTCGCGCCCCAGCAGAAGAACCCATATGCTCTGCGTTGGAATTTAGGGGTCCAGCATCAGCTAGGCGCGAATACACTGGTCGAAGCCGTTTACGTGGGCAATCACGCTGTGCATCTGCCCGTCGCCTATACGCAGGTGAACGGTCTTATTCCCGGTTACCGCAGCACGCTTCCCGTCCGCGATACTGCCCTCATCAACGAAGTCAGCGCCAATGTCACGAATCCGTTTTATAACCTGCCGGGTACCGCCGTCTCCACGAACAAGACAACTACGGTGGCCCAATTGTTGTCGGCTTTCCCTCAGTTTCCTGTGGGTGACGGCAGCGGCGGCACAGGCATTATCGAAAACAATGCTCCCATTGGCAGCTCGTATTACCAGAGCGCCAATCTACGGATTCAGCGGCGTTTCTCTTCCGGTTTAACGATGATCGCAAATTACAGCTTCTCGAAGCTCACCGAGCGCGATTCCTGGCTGAACTTCCCCGACACGCAGCTGGAAAAGCGCATTTCGCCGTTCGATCACACCAATCGCTTCGTTCTCGCGATGTCTTATGACATTCCGGTCGGCAAAGGGCGCATGTTCGATCCGCACAACGCCTGGCTGGACGCTTTCATCGGCGGCTGGAACCTGAATAGCGTGTACACGTACCAGACGGGAGCGCCTCTCCTGTGGACATCGGGCAGCACGACCGTTCCAGGCGACTACGTTTACAACGGCGCGCCTCTGAACATCAACAACCGCCAGGTGAATGGTTATGCTTTCAATGTCGGGGCCTTCGACACCGCAGCCGCTGACCAGTTCCAGTATCACGAGCGCACCTTTTCGACCGCGTTCCCGAACGTACGGCAGGACGCCATCAATCAATGGGACGTCTCGCTCTTGAAGCGCTTCTTCATTACAGAACGCCGATACTTCGAACTGCGCGGCGAAGCCTACAACGTGGTGAATCATCCCGTGTTCGGCGCGCCCGGACAGACCAGCGCGCAAGGTCCGGTAGTCGCCGCGACCAACTCCAACTTCGGTCTGATCACCTTCCAGGACAACCGTCCGCGTGCCCTTCAACTGGGCGCCCGCTTCGTGTTCTGATTCGGCTTCGGTCTCTCAAGTTGTACCTGGCACGTATCGCCTCTCGGGCTGCGTGCCAGGGAAAGTCGAGTGCTTCCCACAGGCATATAGTGTTGACAAGGCGCACCGACACGTGAAAACGCTTTGGAAACCGGAAGCAGGCCATTTGAAATGTACGTGGTCAGAGATCGGAGGTCCCAACGCCTACCAACCAGGCTGGATTGAAGACATCTCACAGGAGCTAGAGAGGAGCGCCGCTCGCCTTCCCGATATCGATTTCCAACGGCTCAGTCCCTTTGGTGTAGCGGAATGGTACGCGCTGGATCCCGGGAAGCGATGAGCCGCCTATCTCTTTCGCGGCATATCGATTCCATACGCACGCTCGCTGCCACGAGGCACGACTAACAAGGTGAGCAGCGTTCCAGGGAAACCGAAAATAAAGGTCACGACCTTCCAGAACGTGGTTCCTGAGTGGGCACAAATTCCGCGGCCATTTCGGTACTGCTTTGAATCTGTTGGCCGCGAACGCGTCCGCCATGGAAATCATGGCAAGCATTCTAACCGAATTTTCAGGCAGATATGCTGGCGATACAAGCCGAGGAAGCGATCCAATACACGCCACGGCGCCAATCACCCGAGGCAAAACACGCGACCGCCGATCCGAGATTACACACGAATAAAATTGACGGAAAGATCCATCTCTTGGGAAATCGCATTCGAGACACCTGCTATCCGCTAGTTAGTCCGGCCACATAATCCTCTCATTGGACTGCATCAGCTTTCTGCGGTTCCGGTTCACGTTCGTTCCGGCAGACTAGACTCGAAGAACGGTCACTTATGCCTCCCACATTTGAAAATGGCAAGATCTGCTACATCGAGATGCCCGCCGCGGACATTACACGGTCCGCCGAATTTTACGGTCGTGTCTTCGGCTGGAAGATTCGGCAGCGGTCGGACGGGAGGACAGCCTTCGATGACACACCCGGACAGGTTAGCGGCACCTGGGTGCAGGGACGTTCCGCAGCCGCCAGTCCGGGTCTTCTTGTCTACATCATGGTCGATGATGCGGTAGCTACGGTCGAATCAATCCGCTCCAACGGAGGCGAAATCGTCCAGCCCATCGGCGCCGACGCGCCCGAAATTACAGCGCGCTTCCGCGACCCCGGTGGGAATATCATCGGCATCTACCAGCAGCCTCGTTAGTAACTCGAAGCGAGTAAGTGATGAGAGTTCCCGAGTAGCATTCGCAACGCTACGATATAATTCTCTGCTAAACAGGAGGGGGTCTCATTTGATACGGTATTTCCGCGCAATTTTTGTCCTTAGCGCCCTCGCTCTCGGCCAATCCTATGCGCAAGACACAGCAACCATCAGCGGCACCGTCTCTGATCCAT
>JAFAUR010000278.1 GCA_019243205.1 Acidobacteriaceae bacterium
CTCCTGTGCTGCGGGGCTGGCGCCGGTTACAACGCTTTCTTTCATACTTTTCTCCTTGAGCCTGCCTGGCCCACTTGTGGGCCTGTGATCTAACTGTAGACATCCCTAGTCAGTCCTTCAACGCGCGCTCGTGGTTGTTAGCGAAACCAACCGATCATTCGGGCGAGGTCCAGTATCCACTGCGCGCCTGGATGCGTCCTTCTCCTGGCGTGCGAAGTCTGACGGTTAGTTCGTGATATCCGGGTGGCTGCGATGCAGGGGGAACAAAGCTCACAACGTAGCGGTTGTGAATATCCGTGCCGACGTTGGTAAGTTGCGTCTCAAGACCGCGAAGCGTGGTGAATCTCTGGTGACTGCCGCCGGTAGACTGTGCAAGGGCCGCGGCGACATTCGTCTGTCCCAATTGGGCCAGGAGCATCGGAATAGCAAGTAGGTTGATGCCGCCATGATTGTTGGGGTCGTACAATCCCGGTTGGTCCGACGGCCCTGGAAGATCAGAAGTCTTCTGAGTAAACGCGGTCACAAACGCGGAATACGACACCGTATAAACAACAATATCTTCGGTTTGTGCCTTAACTACGACATCCGAGAACCGAGCGACACTGCCGGTGTCCCGCGATTCGCTAATGAGCATAATTATCCGCCTTACCGCGGTATCGGTTGTCTTGAGCAAATCACAGGCAAGATTTATGCCATCGATGAGACGGGCCGAATTACCCTTTGCGGATAGCTTCGCAAACGAATCTCCCAAAGTGTCCGGGTCGGCAGTGAAATTCTGCAGGAGCTTCACCTGATCCGCTGCGGTAACGACGGCAGCCTTACTGGGCTGCTCGATTCCCATGTCATTCGTGGTGTAACCGCTGATCATGGCAGCAGTTTTCTTGACCTTCGCGAGGGCCGGCGCGCTGTCAGCATCGAGTTGGAGAACGATGACAGCATAGATCGGTACGGGACTGGAATCGCGCATGATCATTCTTACTTTTTGTGGTTTTCCGTCGTTTAACAGCTGGAACTCGTTCTCGGTTAGTGTTTCGACAGGCTTTCCAGACTTGGTCACGACGGAAACTGGAACGATCACCTCACGAGTACGCGTTCTAAACGTGGGCTCCTGCGGCCATACGGTCGCAGTGAGAAGGAAAATCATCCCAGCTCTCATCAGCTAAACAGGACGAGTGCCAGGAATGATTCGTTTCCGTGCGGCTTGAAACATCGACAGAGGAAAGAACTAAGCCGAAGAGGATCGGCCAAATGTATGTTCACAAGTGTTAAACCGCGGTCAGGCTGTTAGGATCAGAAATGTTCGCGCAGCCATCCGCAATCGTTTATAGCGTGTTTGAGCGCGCGGCCGTTCAACTTGAACTCTGGCCCAGTCAGAGAACGAGTTTTTTCAACAGTGTCAGTCCGCACTGATACGCTGTAAAACGCCAAATCTCATGCATCGCCGCGACTTTCTGCGAACCGCAACTTCGGTTGCGGGCACAACCTCTCTGTGGGCAGCTGAAGCCCGACCATGCGGACTGCCAATTGCGCTGCTTATTGACTCGAATATTGCATGCGTGTCGCAGCCTGGAGCGCGCTGGGCAGTATCCGAGCTGAAGAAGAGCTTACAGGAGACCGGTTTTTCTATACGCGAGGACGGTGGCGTTCAGGACGACGGGCTCTCAATTGTAGTGTCGGGTCCAACATCTCCGTCCACGCGAGCCCATCTCGAACGGGCCGGTATCAAGTTTCCTCATGAAGCCGAGAGTTTCGCAGTTATTGAAACAGCTTCCGGAAATGGCCGAGTGCTGCTTGCGTGCGGCGCTGATGAACGCGGCATTGCTTATGCTTTGGGACAGGTCGCGGAGCGGTTGCGTCAGCCATTGAAGGAAGCAGCAGGGCCCGTGGTGAAGTCTCCGGCTAACCCGGTGCGGAGCGTCATGCGGCAATTTACAAGCGAGTTGCTCGACAAGCCGTGGTTTTACGACCGCGAGGGCTGGCAGCGGTATCTCGACTTGCTTGCCGCTAATCGCTGGAACCGCCTCGATCTGACATTCGGGCTCGGCTACGATAGCTTGAACCGCGTCGACGATTCGTATTTCCTGTTCTTCTATCCGTTCGTTGTTTCAGTCGCGGGCTATAACGTTTATGCGACCAATCTGTCGGATGCCGAGCGGGATCGGAATCTGGAGACGCTGCGGTTCATTAGCGAGCAATCGGTTTCGCGCGGTTTGGATTTTCAACTTGGCCTCTGGATGCACGGGTATCGCTGGCCCGCGGGTCGGGCCAGGAATCGAATCG
>JAFAUR010000440.1 GCA_019243205.1 Acidobacteriaceae bacterium
GAAAAGGTAGGCTCCGTCGTCGGCATCTTGATAATTCATGGCTCTACCCCAGGTGAACGCGCTCGTGGTCAGCAGGCCGCTCTTGAACTGGTGGTTCAGCTTGGTCTGTAGCGCGTTGTAGTTCGACGAAAAGCCTTGCCAGAATTCCGTCGTTGCCGCGGTGCGAAGCGGATACTCGGGTTGCCCGGCAGTACCTGCCCCGAGCACCACGCCCGCATTCAAATTGAGTTGCCCTGGTATTCGCACACCGTGGTTGCCCACATACGCCACATCCAAGGTAAAGTTCTTAGGCAACGCTTGCTGGATAGAAAAATTCCAGGATTCGACATAAGGATTCAGGTAATTGAGCGGTATGAAGAAAAAGTTTTGCGCTGCCACGCTTCCGGTAACAGGGATGATTCCGTTCGAAGGGACAGCTACGGGAACGGGGGCGGGAAAGCCGTTCTGGAAGTACGCAGGTGTGCTGCCGTCTGCCAGAACAGCGGGCCCGAAGCCTGCGCCCACCGGATTATAGGCATTGTTCGATCGAACAGGGTAGTTGTACGCGTAGGTGTTGTCCGGGAACGGCGTGTAGCTGATGCCGAAACCGGCGCGCACAACCGTGGAGTCGGTCGCACGGAAAGCAAATCCAACTCGCGGTGCAAAGTACTTGTAGCGTGTCTTCATCCCCATATTGCTTGGATTCCCACCCACTCCCGCGATAACGAGATCTTTGGTCGATGGGATGTAGTTCGAGAAGCCGCCATTAAACTGCGGGGTCGCCGGGGGATAAAACTCCCAGCGCAACCCCAGATCAACCGTGAGTCTTGGCGTTGCCTGCCACTTATCGCCCGCGAATGCGAAAAACCACCACTGCCGGTAAGCCGGGAAATAGGTATTCACATCCCGTCCTGCCTGGCTCGGAACGTCGAGCAGGAAGCTCGCAAGAGAATTCCCGATGCCGGTCTTGGCGCCGGGAATCGACGTCTGGTTCGCGCTGAAGGTGTAAACGCCACGCGGCCCGAACACCTGGTCTTGCAGCAAGTCATCGCGCACGCGGCGCAGATCAACGCCGAACTTGATCGTGTGGTTGCCTTTGATTTTGGTCCAGATATTGACCGTATCGATGTTCGTTTCGGCCCGAATCCAAGGCATGCTTGCCGAATAACCGATTAGCGGGTTACTGTAGCCGCCGTTGATCGTGATTTGCGCCTGCCCGCTCGTGAACTGGTTGATATTGACCCCTGGGATGCCGATCTTCTCCGCGTCATTGACGCCATAATCCGCCGGCGTGGACGAACTGTGATAATACGCGACACCGAAACGAAGCTCGGTGAGCAGCGTGGGAGAGAATACGTGGTCATAGTTCAGGCCGCTGCTCCACGTGCTTTGGATGCCGGTACCCTGAAACGCCCCATTTGCGTTTCCGCCGGCTTCAGGGCCGAATATCGGCGCTTGGAAGACCTGTGGCTTTGAATAACTGAGGCGTCCACTCAGCCTGTTTTTCTCATTGATGTTGAAGTCCACTTTGGTGTCGAAAGATGTTGTGGTCTTCGTGAAAGGCGGTGCGCCGAAATAGTTATTGCTTGGGCTGCTCTCGCTAAACGGCTGGTTCGGCGCGGGTAGCAGATTCAGAATGTTCGTCGAGACCGGGTTGATCATGGTCGTCGGAATGATGTTGCCCGCAAAGGGCTGGCGACCGGCCCCAGTTGTAAGATTGCTGCCAGGTGTGAACGGATTGTAGATCGTCGTTGGGAAAACGCTGAGGTTGCCCGTTCGCGTCAGCAGCGATGGGATGGTCTCGTTCGTGGTACTGGCCTCGTGATCATTGACACGCAGCACATCCGCAAAGAAGAACAACTTGTTGCGAATAATAGGTCCACTCACCTGGCCGCCGAAGTAGTTGTAGGCTACGTGACCGACAGTCGGATTGAAAAACGACCGGGCATTGAAGTAGCTGTTTTGCAGAAATTCGTAGGCGGCGCCGTGGAAACTGTTCGAGCCCGACTTGAGGATGACATTGATGATTCCTCCAGAAGCCCGTCCTAACTCCGGGTCATAGTTGCTGGTGGAAACGTCCACCGTCTGGATGGCCTCGATCGGCGGAATCAGGATCTGCAGCAGCCCGGTACGCTCGTCATCATCGATTCCCTCGATCTGATATTCGTTCCCCATGCGCGGTTGGC
>JAFAUR010000579.1 GCA_019243205.1 Acidobacteriaceae bacterium
TCGATTTCGCTCATATCTTTCCAGAATCCGACGGAGAGTCCGGCGAGATAGGCGGCTCCGAGCGAGGTGGTCTCGGTGATGGCGGGCCGCACGACAGGGATGCCGAGGAGGTCCGCCTGAAATTGAAGCAGCGTGTTGTTGCGCGCAGCGCCACCATCGACTCGCAGTTCGCCGAGCCGGATTCCCGAATCGCTTTGCATGGCTTCGAGAAGGTCGGCGGCCTGATAGGCGATGCTTTCGAGCGAAGCGCGCGCGATATGACCGGCCGTGGTGCCGCGAGTAATGCCTGTGATGGTCCCGCGGGCATACGGGTCCCAGTGTGGCGCGCCCAGCCCGGTGAATGCGGGAACGACGTAGACGTCGCCATTATCAGGAACGCTCAAGGCGAGAGTTTCCACCTCTTCTGATGACCGAATGATACCGAGTCCGTCCCGGAGCCATTGCACCACCGAACCGGCAACGAAGACACTTCCTTCCATGGCGTATTCGAGCTTGTTGTCGCGCTGCCAAGCGACCGTGGTGATGAGCCGGTGAACAGATTCCTTCGCATCTTGACCAAGGTTTTGGAGGAGGAATGCGCCGGTTCCGTAGGTACATTTGGCCATGCCCGGACGGAAGCAGGCCTGGCCGAAGAGGGCGGCCTGCTGGTCCCCGGCAACACCGCCGATCTTGACATCGCCGAGCCCGAGCGTGGTCGAGACCTGGACATATTGATCGCTCGAAGGATGGACCTCGGGCAGAAGCGAAGCCGGGATATCGAAGGCTTTCAGCAGATCATCGTCCCACTTTCCCGTGTGGATGTTGAACATCATTGTTCTGGATGCATTCGTGGCATCGGTAGCGTGCAGTCTGCCACTTGTGAGATTCCAGATCAGCCAACTGTCGACATTTCCGAACGCGAGTTTGCCGGCGTTCGCTTTCTCACGCATGCCTTCGACATTTTCGAGAATCCAAATGATTTTGGTGGCGGAAAAGTACGGGTCGATCAAGAGGCCTGTTTTCTGACGAATCGCAGGTTCGAGGTTCTGTTGGTAGAGTCTCTGACAAATAGGAGCGGTGCGGCGATCCTGCCAGACAATGGCGTTGTAAACCGGTTTGCCCGTCGAGCGATCCCACAGCACGGTTGTTTCGCGCTGATCCGTGATACCGAGTGCGGCGAGATCGCGCGGGCGTGCATAGGCATGACTAAGAGCATCGATGGCGACGCTCATCTGAGAACCCCAGATATCTTCCGGGTTATGCTCGACCCAGCCGCCTTGCGGATAGAGCTGCGGAAACTCACGCTGCGCAACGCTCACAATCGCGCCTGACTGATCGTAGAGAATGGCGCGGGAACTGGTTGTGCCCTGGTCTAAGGAAAGAATGTATTTCAACGGCGCGCTCCCAAGTTTTCAAAGTGATCCGGTTGTCGTCAACAACAAGTGTCTTACTCTAGGTCTGAATGCCATATCAAAGCAATGGTGCTTTTGGTGAATTCGTCGGGACAGCTTTGCTCATTCTCCTCGGTGACGGCGTCGTCGGAGGTGTTCTACTCGCACGCTCGAAGGCTGCCAATGCGGGATGGATGGTCATCACGACGGCATGGGGCTTGGCGGTGCTGATCGGCATTGTGGCCGCGGCGGCTCTGGGTGACAAGGACCAGCATTTGAATCCCGCTTTCACGGTGGCATCCGTTATCATGACCGGCCACGCGGAACGGCTGCTGACTTATATTCCGGCACAGTTACTGGGCGCGTTCACGGGCGCGGTCCTGGTTTGGATCTTCTATTATGCGCATTGGCCTTTGACGCCAGATCCGGGGAGTAAGCTGGCGGTTTTCTGCACGACTCCGGCGGTCCGGCATCCGGTGAGCAACTTCGTATGCGAGGTAATCGGGACTTTCGTTCTGGTGGTGATTGCGGTTGCCTTTGCCTCCAAACAAATCGCGCCGGGTGGAACGCCGCCGGGGTTGGGTCCGATTCTCGTTGGCGGTCTGGTGTGGAGCATCGGACTTTCACTGGGGGGAACGACGGGATACGCGATCAACCCGGCGCGGGATTTCTCACCGCGACTCGCCCATGCCCTCCTGCCGATTCCGGGCAAGGGCTCTTCGGATTGGGGATATGCGTTCGTTCCGATTTTGGGGCCGCTGTGCGGGGCAGTGCTGGCGGCAGTCTTCGTCCGATTGACCGGCATCACTTAGGCGGCGTCAGTTCGAGATGGCTCCGGCACCGGCTCAATAGTTCCGAGGAGAAAAGCATAAGCCAGAGTGCCAATCAGAATGACTGCCGCGGCTGCTTCAAAAGCTCGCGAGTAGTTATCGGCGGAACCGACCAGGTAACCGGTGGCAATGGGCGCGGCAATGGCTGCAATCTGGTTTGCAAAGTTCATGATGCCCCCTACTTTGCCGACGCTGTCGCGGGGCGCGATGAGGGCGGGTATCGACCAGGATACGGGGGCAGAGGCGGCCAGGCCTCCTATAGAAAGACTGATCCACCACATGGCCACTTTAGGACTGTTGGTGAAATTCGCCCCGACGATTGCGAGCCCGAGCACCATGCCGCCGATCAGGATGGACCGGCGAGCGGTGCTGTCGTTGAACTTTCGACGGACCAGAGCGTCAACCAACCAGCCGCCGACGAGCAGATCGGTTGCCGTGGCAAAGAACCATGGAACCGAAGTGTACATGACCGAGGTTTCGAGGTTCAGGTGCAGCGCGCCTGTGAAGTAACTCGGCAGCCAGGTTAACAGCAAATAGAAACAGTAGTTATAGGCTGCGAATCCGAGTGCGAGACCGAGAACTTTCCTCTGCTTGAACAGGTAGAGAAGAGAGGCACCGGAGTCACGGTTTTGGGAGACTTCAACGGCGCCGCCCGCTTCGATATAATTCCGCTCCTCGGATGAGAGCCTGGGATCGGCGCGGGGATCGCGGTATAGGAACCAGAAGGCGAGAAAGAACAGAAAGCTGGCAACACCGGTTGAGGTGAAGGCGAACCGCCAGCCGAAATGAATAAGTACTATGCCGATTGCGGGAGTGCCGATCGCAGTTCCGAATTTCGCCGCGGAATCGAACAGAGCTGTAGCAAAGCTACGTTCCTGCCGCGGGAACCAATATCCGATCGCCTTGGAGTTCGCCGGGAACGTCGGGGCTTCTCCTATGCCCAGTAAGAGGCGCGAAGCAAAGAACGTTTTGATGCCGGGAGAGAAAGCGGCGCCGAAACAAGCGAGAGCCCAGATGAGGGCACTCAGGCGGCCGACAATCTGGACACCGAGCCTGTCGAGCATAACGCCCGTAGGGAGTTGAAGGGCGGCGTAAGTCCAGTTGTAAGCAGTGAGCAGATAGCCGAAGCCGACGTTAGTGATGTGAAAGTCTTTGGTGAGTGCTTCTTTAGCAACGGATAGATTGACACGATCGAAGTAATTCACCAACACGCCGAAGCCGAGCAGGCCGGCGATGAGCCAGCGGCGGTGAGGCACGCCGCCGCGCGATAACGCGGATTCGATCGGTAAGTGTTGAGAGGCCATGGGTGGGCGTAGCTGCTTATCAGACTCATCGGCCACAGTAACTCCTCCCTCGTACTAACACGACTCGAAGTAAAGAACAGTAGTTGCGTACTGAACCGGACCGCGGTTCGCGTTGTACAGTTTCGAACGCGGTTTACAAGTTGTAAGTGCGGCCCCGGTGGGCTCCGATCAGAATCTGGAACAGGCGGTGGGCGATCAGCTCATGCAAGGACAGCAATTCGCGGTTAGCCGCAACGACTGAGTTCACATCGGCTGGATTCGCGCCTGCTCCACCCGCCTTGAGGGCGTCAGTGGCTTCTTTGATGATGGGATCGGAGATCACCTCCCCGGCCATCTCCCACAAGGTAATGAAGCGGTCGACCATGGTGGGAATACTTACTGTGAAGACACCGTGGCGGCTGGTTGTGCGAGGCGGCTTGTAGTCAAGATTGAACGGCCCTTTGTAGTTATGAGAGCGAAGGAGAACGAGCACGTTCAGCCAATCGAGCGGGTTGACTAATCCAATGGCGATGTCGACGTCATGTTTGAGGCGGTAACCATCGTTGATGTCGAAGTGAAATAGTTTGCCGCAGACGAGAGCACGAGCGAGCGAGGCACGCACAGAGGCGCCCCACATCAGCTCATGCAGATACTCGGGATTGAGCCCTACCATTTCCGGATGGGCCAGGAGTCCGGAAAAGATGAAAGCGAGCATGGCATCGGAGGTGGGCAGAAGGATTTCGCCCTGCGGCTCAAACGGCTTCGCTTCCATGCAGTGCTTGAGCGTGTCGCGATTTTTCTTCTTTGCGATTTCGAGATCGGCGGCGCAGGCCGCGTTGATGCCTTCGGCAAACCAACGTAAGGTTTGGGTTTCGTCTACCGCGCCTGCGATGTAGTAGCCGAGCATGCCGGGCCAATAGACGCAGAATTGCGCTCCGAGCTCATGACCAAGTGCGACGGTGTTGGCGAGACGTCTTTTCGCGTATTCACGGAGCTCGGGAGATTCGGCGGCAGGACCGGCGGCCCAAACCGGATGATGAAACGTTTCCGCCGTTACCATCGAGCATTTAAGGCCATGTTTTTTGAGGCTATCCTTGATGCGCGCGGTGATTTCGTCCTGGCGCGGAGTAAACAGGTCCTCCGTAGGAATCACGTCGGTGTCGTGCGTGCACCAATAGTTGATTCCGATCTTGCTGTATTCCTCCATGACGGTCTCGAATGTCATGGGTGGACGGACAGGGGCGTGGAAGACGGCTTGCCCCTGGTAGGAAGGCGCCCACTGCGGGCCTGTAATGAAGTAGCGACGCCGAACTTCCGGAGAGTAGCGGCCGCCGCACGCCTGGGTGAGACGGTCAACGAGTGCAATTTGTTGTTCCTGGGGGATGCCGGACATAGTCGAGTTCCAGTTTAATCTCTTCGCTCAGAGAATGTTCGGAGTGTGGGCGCTTGAAGCAGGCGGAAGTGTCGGGAGCAACGATGTGGCAGCAGCAGAAGCAGGAAGCGAATCGCCAGCCTGAGTTGAAAATTCGAAGCCAGCAGCATGCTGCACGCACTCCGGCAGCCTGGGATGCGGGGCTGGAGCGGACGCGTGAGCCGGTTGCGCGAGTTGGCCTCCATCGCCTTTCGCCTGTGCACGATCCTTCTGTAGAGCTGCGAGTTCCGCGCGATCTTTGTCGCGCTGGCGGCGCATGCGGGATTCCTGTATCTGCAGATTGCGAATTTGCTTCTCGTAGACGAGATAGGTTTGCAATTCGATCAGGCCGGGGCGAATTTCGGCGGCTTCGTTTGCGAAGTCGTCTGCGAAGCGGGCCGCGCCGAGCGCAAAAAGCGCTATTTCGAGAGCAGGGATTCGGCCCAGACGCCACTCCGTGTCGGCGAGAGATTGCACAAGCGCCGCTTCCTGCGGGCCTACCGGCTGGTGAAGAGCCGTGAACTGACTGCAGTGTTCGGTGTAACGGGCAGCGTCATCGCCGGGCAGGAGGACTGTGCGGCCGGTGAGACCGGTCTTCAAGGCATTCAGAGAAGATGTTGCCTTCCCCGCGGGCGTGGTGGGGCCGGTAGAGAGCTGGGCATTCGCGCGATTGACAGAGGCGCGGTTCACGAGGTCGGGAGGCGCAGCGGCCGCGTTCGTTTGGGGTTCAGGCGTGAGTTGCGCTGCCGCCTGGCGGCGTTGGGCGCGGCGGATCTGACGTGCGGTCATGGTTACGGTCTCCCGAGAAAGGAATGGCCTTCTGCGAGCGACGGAACGCTCGAGAAGGCCTGTTAGACGGTAGCATCCGGAGTGGTGAAAACGAACTACCGGGGTGATGGAGCGGCTCTAAGTTATTGGGAGAGCTGGAAATATAATTTTTGCCATTTTGTGACGGGCCGTGCTGTCAATAGCAGAATCGTGGGCAACCGAAAGCACCGCGGCATCGCGCCAACTCCGACGCGCAATGGATGAGTAGCCGATCAACTCAGGAGCAATTCGGGAACTAAATCCTTGGCCGTTTGCACTAAGCCGCTGGCGCGACGGACGCTACGCGTGATCTCGCTTCGACGTTGGTCTGCGAACGAGCTTGCACGCTGTTGCGATACGTCCGATCATCTAATCGCGGCCCGCCCCCAATGGCTTCATTTCTTGACATGCAACTGCGAAATCTGAGTGCGTCATTATCAACAGAAACGCTATTGAAAACCCAATACGCGCGTAAGTGGCCGCGTCCGCCGCAAACGCCAGCGCCTCACTGCAAACGGCTCTATCCGAAGTGATCCCGCAATAAACTAACGTTGCTCTTCAGGCATCTCGCGCAGGATCACTCCCGATAGAGTCCTAGCATCACTCACGATGTACTGCTCGAAGCGCGTCTCCGAAACAAACCGGCGAGCATTCAATGGGCTCCCTAATGGCGGTACTTTCCTGAGACCTGCCAGAGGCATCGGATGTGACGCATCTCCAACCGATTCTGGATGGACAATGCCCCATGGAAAATTTCCGTATCCGTACCAAGTGGCGCGTTGGCTCGGGCGCAGGTGCGATGGAGCTTCTCAGTGCCCGATCATCAAAATCGTAAACGAACCGGGTACCGGTGTGCCCTGCGGCGCGCGGCCACCGGAGGGCGGCAGAGGGGGCGCTGGCCCACGCTCCTGCGACATCGTGAAGAGGTGCCCCGTCTGCCTGTCGAGTGTCACCGTTCGGGCACCGCTCATGGTTTGCAGGTTCTGCTCTACTTCGAAACTTGTCGGGCTCTTCTCCTTAACGATAGTCATCGTGCCATTGCCCTGGGTGCTGAATGCCTCCATCGTTTTAGGGTTGAACACTGCGCCGTCAGACCCACCGGCAAGCGGAAGGTTCGCGAGGATCTTGCCGTCTGTAGCACTCAGAATCACCATGGTTGGCTGTGGCGGCTGGACCGGTGGGTTGCCCGATAGCCGGCACGCCGCGAAGAGAACCTGGTTCTTTACATCCAACGCAAGTCCATTGCAGCCTCCCTTATCAATCAACGAGTAGTGGCCGACAGCCTTCATCGTCTTCACGTCAACGGCGGTGACACTGCCAATTGAATCTTGCATAACCACATAGAGCCTGCCATTGCCGTCGCCGACGCCCTGCTCTGGCACACCTCCGAGATCGATCGTGCCCAAGACAGTGCCGGCTTTGGCGTCGATCACGGTTGCATCCTTTGTGGGGTGGCTGAAGACGTAGACTCGGCTATTGAACGGGTCGAAGTAGATGCCATCAGGGCGTGCCGCGCCCACATCGATTCTCTTTATCAGGGTCATCGTCTTGGTGTCGAAGATCGACACCTTCGGATGATCGCTCGTGAAACCGTGCCCCGATTCCGGGTCGACCGCGGTGCCATTTCCCCCTACCCCGGTGATCTCACCGATCGGCTTGAGTGTGTCGAGATCGAAGATCGTCAATCGTGCCGCGACCGCCGGCACCTCAGGCGTTGTCTCCGTCGCCGCAACCTCATGAGTTGCGCCGCGCGGAATGTAAAGCCGGCGTCCCGCACTGTCAGCGAAGATGTAATCCCATCCACCCTCGCCGCCGACCCGTGCCGTTTTCAACACCTTGTACGGGCCGTCTTGTTGAGCTGCAGCAGTTCCCGCGAATACTGCGAAGGCTACAAGAAGTGTGCAACGTTGACGCATTCGAATCTCCGCGGCTTAGTTTAGTACAGCGACTTTTCGTTTGTCACTACAAAGCTGCCTGAAGCGCCGGCGGCGCAGCGTGCACAAATCCTAGTCTGGATGTAGTCACACGCGATTACGATGCGATAAAACTTTGAAGGGGCATTATGAAAGCTGGATCCGCGTCTCTCATGGTGTTGACGGCTGTCCTCCTCGGGGCGTCGCAATCTTCATATCGCATTACTCAAACCTATCCTTTGGGCGGGGAGGGAAGTTGGGACTATGTCGTCCCTGATCCTCCAAATCACCGGCTTTTCATTGCGCGCCAAAATCGCGTCATGGTTGTCGATGAAGATAAAGGAACTTTGCTGGGCGAGATCACGGGTATAAATGGGGCGCACGGCACGGCGATCGCAGGTAACTCCGGACACGGATTTGCCACCTCGGGCAGCGATCAATCAGTGATCATGTTCGATACGAAGAGCTACAAAAGCCTGAAGCGTATTCCCGCCGCTGAGGATGCCGATGCTGTTGTGTACGATGCGCCCTCAGACCGCGTGTTTACGCTAAATGGCGATGCCCACTCGTCTACCGTTATTGCGTCCAGCGGCAACTTGATAACCAACATTGATCTCGGTGGAAAGCCGGAGTATGGCGCGTCCGCCGGTGACGGCAAAGTTTACGCCAATCTCACCGATACTAACGAGGTTGTCGAAATCGACACGAAAGCCGCCAAAGTCACTCGCCGCTGGTCCACTTCGCCGTGCAAACAGCCTGTTTCCATGGCATTGGATGCGGCGAATCACCGGCTGTTCAGCGGATGCCGGAGCGGCGTGATGGCAATCTCTGACTATCAGACGGCGCGCATGGTAGCAACCGTCCCAATCGGGAGTGGCGTCGACGGTGCTGGATACGATCCTGCCTCGCGAAATGCGTTCGCCTCGAACGCCGATGGAACCCTGACCGTCATCCGGCAGGATTCGCCGGATCAGTATCACGTTCTCCAGACCGTTGAGACTCCGAAGGGATCACGCAATATGGGCTTGGACCCGACGAATCATCGGGTGTATGTAGCTTCCGCGAAATTTGGCCCGACACCCCCTAGCGGGCGAAGAGGGCCCGTGATAGCCGGGTCGTTCGCAGTGCTCGTAATCGAGCAATAAAGGAGCAGTGCCGACCCTGCCAACGTGTGACCTGGTATGGACGTCGGATTGTCGGCATTCGGAAACAGGCCATAGCGCCGATAACCCGCGAATGGTCGTTAGGGAACGGCCGAAAGCCTGAGGCACGGCGGATTAGCAAATCCTTGGCGATCACCCTGGAGCAATACGGAGAGAACGACCGCTTTGCTGCGCGCTCTCAACGTATCGATTCGCCGACAACACCGCCGTAGCCGTACCGAAAAGTTCTGTTCATCCAATCAGTGCAAGGCGGCGGCACTCGCGTTCGACGTCCCACAATCTCGTCGGTCTCTACCGGCGGCCAAACGAGTGCGAACGCTTAAGAAAATCAGAACGGAGCCGACAACACATAAAAAGGACGATCCAGGTTCGGGGGTCAGTACGAGACCCGGACCCGTTAGGGTACCTTCACCCGATGTCGTGTAGTAGGTCGGATAAATGTTGCCGC